>OMKD01000246.1 GCA_900299495.1 Sphingobacteriales bacterium | reverse complement strand
TTTCCTTACTTTTAGGCCAAAAAAAAGAAGTGACAATTGCCACTTCTTTTTTTATTGCAGATTATCTCCTCGGAGTTCTCTGTACTTTTCTCGGGCCTCCAAGGCGTAAACGGAACCTGTGAACTCAAGGAATAAGCGCTCGTAGAGATCCTTCGCTTTATCTATCCGATTCAGCTTGGTTTCGTAAAGTCCTGCCAATTTGTACATAGCATTATCTGCTCGGATTTCTTCGATATGATTTTCCAGAATGCTTTCATAGTATTTGGCTGCACCCTCATAGTCCAGTCTATCCAGCTGAATCCCTGCTTTAAAGTATAGTACATCATCCTGTAAACTATGTTCAGGGAATCTTTCTAGTAATTCATCAAAGGCATTATTAGCTTCCTCATATTTATTTTGGAAAATTAGCATTTCTGCATCTGCGAATAATTTAAGGCTTTGCTCTGTTGTGTCCAGTCCAAGATTATCCATAATGAAAACAGATAAGTCCAATGCATCATTGGAAATCAACTTTGAGGTTGAGTTCTTAAGCACATCAAACTGTGCCTGTGCCCAACTGAAATCTCCATTGAAATAGGAAAGTCTTGCATTTCTGAAACGTGCTTCATGCCCAAGAATACCCTGTCCAAAATCTTTATCTACCTGAGAATAGAGTAGGGTAGACTCCCAAATCTCTCCAGACATCAAATAGTAATCTGCTAAACTTAATTTTGCCTCTGCTTCAGCCTGCGGGTTTAAGCCTTGTAAGTCCAAAAGCTTGGTCAGTGTTTCTATAGCCTGAACTAAATCGTTTAAATAAAGTGCTTCCAGTTCTGCTAGTTCTATAATAATGTAAATGGTTCGTGCATTGAAGCCAAGTTCATTCAGGAAAACATAGTATTGGTCAACTAAGAGTTGTATTTCTTCTTTGGTGTAGTTAGGATTGGATTCGATCTTTTTTCTTTTGGAATATAGATTCATTTTTTGTGCCTCGAAAAAATACGGGGAGTACTGCGATTTTTCCGTTACGATATATTCAAAGGCTTTGGACGCTACTGCCCAATCCTGATCTTCTGCTGCGATCTGACCGATATTGAATACACGTGCACCATCTTCTTCATTCCTTTTGTCGATTGCAATCATCTGTCTGAGCGCATTTCTATAATCTTTACGCTGGATAAATACCCAGGCCAACATTTCATTGAATGCGTATATATCTGTATTGCTTTGCACTCGTTGGTATAGTTGACTTTGAAGTTCCTGATAATCTTTATCGGAGAAAAAACGTTGGAAGATCGTTTGTATGGAGCTCATCCGGTTCTCCTGATATTCGATTGCGTTAAGGTAGGCAGTAATCATTTCTTTGGTGTTACCCATTCTGCGTTGAAGGTCTGCCTCGTAATATGCAAATATGTTTTTATCTCTTAATAATTCAGAACCTTTTGCATAGGTTTTAACCGCCCAATCGTATTTGGTTATTCGAACAAATTCCTGCGCTATGCGAATAACCTGATGTCTTTCTTTAGGAAGTTTTTCCAAGGCAAGATTGTATTGTTTCTCCGCTTTTTCCGCTTTGAATTGTAGCTCATAGATATTACCCAAGACTACGTACCAATTGACCGATTTACTTCTTTCCTTTAGGATATTCTTGAGATCTTTTTCAGCTTGGTCGAAAGATTCCAGATAAATCAGTGAATTGATATAGCGACCGAAATAGTATTCGTTATTCTTTTGATTGTCATATAGCTTTTTGTAGAGCGTAGCAGCCTTTTCAAACTCTCCGTCATTATAGTATTGCTGGGCAAGTTTATACTCCTGACCGAATAGATTGAATGAAAATCCGAAAAGGAAAAAGAGAAGAATGGAATAGTTTTTCATCTAATATGCTGTATGTGGTAATACCTAAAATACTGATTGAACAAGATAAGTCTAATTATAACAATTGAATTGTCAAATTTATTAACCAGGAGGCACTTTTTAAGTGTTTATGGATTGTTATAACTAAAAAAAGGAGCTTAAGCCCCCTTTTATCTTACTATAGTAATATTAGTTAAACTCTACTGGAAGTTCATAATAAACGCTTATTGGTTTTCCATCTTGCTTGGCTGGAATCCAATTAGGCATGAATAAAACAAGATCTAATGCGGCTTCATTACATCCATAACCTAGTCCATTATTTTTTATTGCGGTATCCGAAATACTACCATCGGATGATATTTTGAAGGTAACTATAACGGTCCCTTTAATACCGTATAGTTGTGCTTCTTCAGGATATTCAAGGTTTTTTCTGATGTATTTGGTTAGCTTTGATTTAGAACACTTTTTTAGGTCGTCCCCTTCTTTTTGATCACAGCCAGGAAATAGTGGATCTTCTCGGTTTTTATTAGGTATCTTTTCTCCGTCATAGCCATGAAAGGCTACCGGAACCGTAAACTGAACGCGCACTGGTCTTCCTCGTTGCCTACCCGGTATCCAATTAGGCATGTTTTTTATTACCTCTAAAGCATATTGATCTTCTACGATGCCAATTCCTCTAACAAGATTTACATTCGTAATACTCCCATCTTTTTCAACAATGAACTTAACAATGACTCTTCCTCTATTTGAAAAATGCTGTTGTTGAATATTATCGTTCAAATATTTAAATAGTTTTTTATCTGCACAGGCTTTTCGTTCGGATTTTTCCAAAGATTCACACCCTGAGAACATAGGTGCATCTTCAACTACCATAAATATCTTATCATCCTCAAGGGTGTTCTGAGCTACTAGGGTGTAGGAGGAAAGTAGTAAGACTAGCGTAAGTAAATGTTTTAATGTTTTCATTAGGAGAGATTGTGATTAAATAACTACTAATATAATTTACTTGTATTAGTATTAATACAATGCTTCGATGTTTTTGCACAACAATAAAAAAAGGAGCTAAATGCTCCTCTTTTTATGAACTAATCCACCACTTTTTTTTTCTTTTTGATTTTTCTATTGTGAAGTTCACAGGCAATGTATATTGTACACGTACTGGACGTCCTCTTTGTTTTCCCGGATTCCAATTAGGCATCCCCGCTATTACTTCTTGAGCGACTTCGTCACATCCACCGCCTATACCTCTGATAACTTTCACATTTGTAATACTGCCATCTTTCTCAACCAAGAACTGAACGATTACTCGACCTGAGATACCTTTTCTTTTTGCGATATCAGGATACGTAAGCTCATTAGATAGATAGTTGAATAGCTTCTCATGTGCACATGCCGTTTGATTCTCTTTTTCCTCTTCTTCACAGCCAGGGAATAAAGGAGCTTCTTCAACTTCTACAAATAATTTTTCGTACTCTTTTACTTGGGCAAATAAGCTGCTCGTAGTCAATAGGATTAAGACAAATAATGTGTAGATTTTTTTCATAGTTTTGGTTCTTTTTTATAGACACCAAAAGTATTGAAAATTTTATTTAAGACAAGGCAACTAAAGGCCTAAATATCACTTTTTGTGAGTTTGTTAAAGTTCAAAAGGAATAGCTCTTGTAATTGTAACCTTTACAGGCTCCCCTAGATGATAACCAGGCCTCCATTTTGGCATATTTTCTACCAGGTCAACTGCTGCTTCGTCACATCCACTGCCTATTCCACGAAGAACTTTCACATTTGTGATACTACCGTCGGTGATTATAATGTAAGAAACAATTACTCTGCCCTGAATATTGTTTAGTTTGGCTTCTGCTGGATATTCTAGATGTTTTCTAATGTATTCC
>OMKD01000245.1 GCA_900299495.1 Sphingobacteriales bacterium | reverse complement strand
GTGATGAAAATCGACAGACCATTGGAGCGCATCTTCCATCTTTGCGGTCAATTCATAACTTACTCCTGCATCCGTCATAGCCTGCCAAAGACTGGATTCGATAGCACCATTTAGCTTAGAGGTATTTATTTCTATTGGTTTTTGGATGATCTCTATTTCCTGTTCCCCTTTAAGATGGTAAACTACATATGATTCGATATTGGGTTCATATATAAAGTAATCTGCTCCTAGTGTTGTATCTCGACTTAGTATAGTATACGGTTTATCTGCTCTCAACTGTCTGATGTCAAAAACATCTTTACTTTTTTGAGCAAGCCCATCAATTTGTTGATAGTTTACTCCATGGTTTAAGAGTATATCAGCTAAGAATTGGTTGCGTTGGATGGTATCCGCGACCACAGATTGGAAGGTGTCTAAAACAAAACCGAACCTTTCTTCTGGAATGATAATCAATAGTGCATCAAGATCTACTTTTGATGCCTTAAGGGCGGATGCCTGAAGATTTTCTTTTTTGAAACTACTTGAAGCCTGGAAATAAAAGGTAAAAGCCGTTATGATTACAAGTACACCTATTACAGATCTGTACTTTCGAAAGAATGATAGATTTTTATTTGCCACAATTAAAGTTTTGACTCAATGCTCTTTTGTTGAATAGGAACAGGTGTTGAACAAATATAGTATATAAGGTATTTATGCCCAATTTTATATACTATATTTTAGAATCTTAACACTTGCGGAAGACGAAAATCAATTCATACCCCTTTCTAGGTGTAATTGATTTTTGTGATTCTTCGAATGTTTCAATGTCAAATAGATTCTTGAATAAGCTAATATATTCTTCTTGAGTGCCTCCAAAAGGAGGACCTTTGATGTCAAAGTTCCGATTAAATAAAAGTCCCATTAAAACGCCATTGGGATTAAGAATTTCTTTTGATTTCTCGGCATATTTAGGCCTTAGAGTGGGATCTATTGCACAGAAGAAGGTTTGCTCTACTATAAAATCAAAGGACTGATTAAGTTTAAAATAATTTGCATGAAGGATATGTTCTTTTGGAAACGTAGGATTTTGCTCTTTGAACCTTTCCAAAGGTGTTTGAGCCCAATCGCATATGTATATATTTTGAAAGCCATATTCATTAAAAAGATAGGCCGCATCATGTGCGCTTCCCGCACCAGGAAATAATATTTTATCGCTTCTTTTACAATATTTTAAAACGAGGTCTATAATTGCTGGTGAAGGTCCGTTTATGTCCCAACCCGTCTCTGAATTCACCCATCGGTTTTCCCAGTAGCTTTCGTCTAAGTTCATATTTCGAATTTATGATCCAAAATATAAAACTTAAGCTAGAGAATTGTTCACTTTAATTTATCTTTGAGGGCAAACTTAGGATATGTCAGATCAGTACAATTATGATAAGCGTGGAGTCTCTGCCACCAAGGACGAGGTGCATAAAGCCATTGAAGGGCTAGATAAGGGGCTTTTCGAAAAGGCTTTTTGTAAAATATTACCTGACTTTGTTGCAGGTTCTGCTGAGCATTGTAACTTAATGCATGCCGATACTGCAGGTACAAAAACAAGTTTAGCCTATATGTATTGGAAGGAGACAGGTGATCTTTCTGTATGGAGGGGTATTGCACAGGATGCTATAGTTATGAATTTGGATGATATGGCGTGTGTGGGTTGCCTGGACGATATTGTCCTTTCTTCTACAATCGGAAGAAACAAGAATCTTATCTCCGGTGATGTAATTAAGGAAATTATCCAGTACACAGCCCAGTTTGTTAAGGAGATGAAGGAGCTTGGGGTTAATATACACCTGGCAGGAGGTGAAACAGCCGACGTGGGTGATATCGTACGTACTATAGACGTTGGTTATACTGCATTTGCCAGAATGAAAAGAAGTGATTTAGTAATAAATGATATCAAGCATGGTAATGTAATTGTTTCTTTGAGTTCTTCTGGAACTGCCAGCTATGAAACAGAGTACAATGGTGGGATGGGATCTAATGGATTGACCTCTGCTAGACATGATGTATTTGATAAAGAATATTTGGACAAGTATCCGGATAGCTCTGATCCTAATACACCTGCGGAAGTAAAATTTGTAGGTTCAAAGAAACTTACTGATACTGTAAACATTGATGGAAAGGATATTACTATAGGAAAGTTAGTATTGTCACCGACAAGAACTTATCTACCAGTCATGCAGAAAATATTTGCAGCGCTATCCGGTAAAATTGATGGTATTATTCACTGTACGGGAGGAGGACAAACTAAGGTTGTCAAATTCATTGATAAGGTAAAAGTGATCAAGGATAATATGTTTAATGTGCCGCCTTTATTTGAATTGATACAAAAGGAGAGTGGTACAGGATGGAAAGAGATGTATCAGGTATTCAATATGGGACAGCGTATGGAGTTTTATGTAGAGGAGCAATATGCACAGCAGATTATTGATATCTCCAATTCATTTAATATAGATGCTAAAATTATTGGTCGAGTTGAAAAAGCACCAAAAGCAGAAGTTGAAATTACTACTGCTCATGGTACTTTCAATTATTTCAACTAATCGATTAATTTTTACCGATATAATTAAAAGGGCTGATCATTTTCAGCTCTTTTTTTATGCTGTCTGACACCTCCAGATTATCGATAAAATCGTGAATGTCTTTCTCTCCTATACTTGCTTTTCCTCTGGTAAGCGCTTTAAGTGCTTCATAAGGTTTATCAAAATTTTCTCTACGCAATATATTCTGAATAGCCTCTGCTGTTACCATCCAATTGGCTTCCAAGTCCTCCTGTAACTTAGATTCATTCAGTAATAGTTTACCTATACCCTTTAGAGTTGATGCAAATCCGATCAATGTATGTCCCATTGGACTACCGATATTCCTCAGGGCTGTACTGTCTGTTAGATCTCTCTGTAATCTTGAAACGGGAAGTTTTTGAGCCAAGTGATTGAACAGTGCGTTTGCGATTCCAAAATTACCTTCTGCATTTTCAAAGTCAATAGGATTCACTTTATGTGGCATCGCAGATGAACCAACTTCACCTGCAATTACCTTTTGCTTAAAATATTCCATAGAGATATATGTCCAAATATCTCTACAGAAATCAATTAGTATAGTATTTATCCTGCTCATTGCCTGAAACTGTGCAGCAATATTGTCGTAATGTTCTATCTGAGTGGTTGGATACGATCTACTAAGACCGAGTTTCTCTGAAAGAAATGAAGTCGCAAATCCATGCCAGTCTCTTTCCGGATAACTTACATAGTGTGCATTTAAATTACC
>OMKD01000244.1 GCA_900299495.1 Sphingobacteriales bacterium | reverse complement strand
TTTGACCATAGGTCAATTTGAGCCATAGACAAAAAGGCTTCAGGGAGCATAACGCCATTAGTCCTGTACTGAAGGTACTTAATGAAAGTTTTGGAGTTGAAAAAGGACACATTGAAACAATTCATGCCTATACTTCAGATCAAAATCTACTGGATAATTTCCACAAGAAGCCAAGAAGAGGTCGTGCAGCTGCGGTAAACATGGTACTTACTTCTACGGGTGCTGCAAGTGCTGTTGGTAAAGTATTGCCTGAGCTGAATGGAATCCTAACAGGTAATGCAGTTCGTGTACCTACCCCAAATGTTTCTTTGGCAATCCTAAACCTTAGTCTGAAAAAGGAAACTACGGTTGAAGAGTTGAATGAGCTTATCCGTCAGAAATCATTATTCTCTGAGCTTGTTGAGCAATTAGAATATTCGACTTCTTCAGAGTTTGTATCAACAAATGCTATTGGTATGACAGCTACAAGTATTTTTGATGCACCTTCAACGATTGTCTCTCCAGATGGAAAATCGGCAACGATCTATGTTTGGTATGATAATGAGTATGGATATACTTGTCAGGTAGTTCGTTTAGCAAAATACTTTGCGGGCGTAAGACGTAAAGTTTACTACTAGAGATGACAATTAGTATAGCAATATAGTGGAGATCCCCTTTAGGCTTAGCCTTTAGGGGATTTTTAGTAAGTCCACCGGTCTGTCAACAGCTTTTTCAAGCGAAATGAAGGTCTCTGTTCGCTGGATACCTTGTATGTTCTGAATCTTATGGTGCAGTACATCTCGAAGATGCTTGGTGTCCTTACAGATGATTTTGGCAAAGATATTATACAGGCCAGTTGTGTAGTGTGCCTCAATGATTTCAGGTATACCTGTCAATGCATCGGCTACACGTTCATACATGGAGCTTTTATCCAAATATACCCCGATATAGGCACAGATATCATAGCCCAGTTTGGATTCATCAACGATCAATTGTGCTCCTTTTATAATCCCTACATTCATTAATTTGTTCATACGAACATGAATGGTGCCCGCAGAAACAAAGAGCTTCTTTGCTATCTCTGCATAGGTTGTTTTGGAGTTAGACATCAGGACTGATAAGATCTTTTTATCCAGATCGTCTAGTTCATATTGTTTGGACATAAAATTGACAATTTTAGTATTGGACATTGAATCGAAGACCGATTAATGGTAAGTTAAGAGAATAAAGACTTATGAGGTGGATTTTATACATTTATATAGAAAAAAATCATCTGATAAGTAAATGAACGATTTTTTACTCAAGCGACACAAAGACAGTAGGATTTATATGAATAGATTTTTCTATTATTGTGTTATTAAAATTGAGGAGCAAGAATTATGACACACTACTCGAAACAAAAGAAAACTGCTGGTGGTTTGAGCTGGACTCCGGTACTCATGGCCTTGCTTTTGGCTGTTGGTGTCCTGTTGGGTATGCAGTTTAGTAAGGAAAACCCTTCAATTACCATTATAAATCAAGATAATAGTGAAAATGGCTTGATCGTCGGAAAGGTCGATGAGCTTATTCGTTATATTGATGCCAAATATCTGGAGGACCTAGAGCGTGATACCTTGGTCAATAATGCGATTAATAAGGTGCTTTCTAGTCTTGATCCACACTCTTCCTATATTGATAACAGACAGCTTGTGCAAATTGAAAACAGATTGAACGGTTCCTACAAGGGGATTGGTTTAGAGTTTCTAGTGTATAAAGATACCTTGTTGGTAACCAATGTATTGGATGGAGGGCCTGCTGAGGCGAATGGATTTAAAGTTGGGGATAAGATTCTTCAGATAAATGGAGATACTGTTTCTGGTCGTGGTTTGAAGTTGAGAACAGTAGAAGATATTATTGCTGAGCAAGAAGATAATGCTTACACTGTAGTTAGAAAAAAAGTAGATGGAGCCGTTGAAACTGTGGAACTGTCTAAAAAAGATATTTCTTTGCCCTCCGTGCTCAAAGGCATTTTGATAGCCGATTCTATAGGATATATAAAAGTGAATCACTTTGCTCAAAAGACCTACTATGAGTTTATGAGTCAGTTGGATACCCTAAGTGCACAGGGGATGAAACACCTTGTCCTTGATCTTAGGCAAAATCCAGGAGGCTATTTAACTCAGGCAACAAAGATTCTAGATCAATTATTCAATAGAGAAGGCCGACTGTTGGTCTACACAGAAGGACGTGCTTCAAAAAGACAGGATTATAATACAACTGGAAGAAATCTATTTGATGTGGATCAGATCGCTGTATTGATAGATGAGGGTTCTGCCTCTGCTTCTGAGATTATTGCAGGAGCAATTCAGGACAATGATCGTGGGGTTGTTATTGGATCAAAATCCTACGGTAAAGGATTGGTTCAGGAGCAATATAGATTGAGTGACGGCTCTGCGTTAAGACTGACAGTTGCAAGATATTACACTCCGTCAGGAAGATCTATTCAAAAGCCTTACAAAGAAAAATCTGAAGATGCTGATGATGCAAATTCATTAGATTCCTTGAGTTATTTTACCAGTACAGGTCGATCAGTAAATAGTGGTGGTGGTATTATGCCAGATATCATTATGAATGATCAGGTGTTGTATGATGAAGAAATGATGGGCTCATCCCTATTGAGTCTGTTTTATGCAAGTAACAAACATCATGTGGATAAGCTAGTTGATTGGACAGATATACCAGCGTTCTTTGCACAGGATTTGAATGATGAAGTCAAACAATTGCTGATTCAATTTATTGAAGCTAAGGAAGATCGAAATGTGTATTCAAATCAATTGGATAAACTTTATCTGAATCTAAAGATGATGATCCTGGAGCGTAATGTTGAACACAAAGAATTACAGGCTTATTTCATCGATCAAGATGAGGCCGTACGAAAAGCTATTTCACTTGTTTCAGATATTGAACAGATGGATGAAATACTGGGGTATTAATCCAGGTGAATAATTTTTGTACAGTAAGCTTCAAGGGTTTCGATATGACCTTTGAAGCTTATTTTTTTGGCTTGTTCTCCCAAATTGGTAAATAAAACAGCTTCATCCGTAGTGACCTTGTAACAATCGTTTTGAAGTCTTCGAATTGATTTAATAGTACAATTTCTAAAGGGTTCTGCTTCAGCTAGTAGTTCTTTTTGTTGGCTTGTATAGTTTAAAACAGTATCAGAGGTAAATTGAACATCTCCAAAAAGGAAAGAGATCAATACATGCGTTCTTTTCTGATCATAGGTCAAATCTAGACCCTCCTTTTTATTATTCGATCTTAGAATATAAACATCTGGGTCAAGTGCGGAAAAATTCCTAAACGGATACCTGCAGATGATGGTGTGCAGTGCCAGGAAGTTGCTGGGTCTTTCGCGTTTACCAATATGTTTTAGCAAAGGAAAATCCCATTTTAGATGGGTGTCTGGACCAATACGACTAATGTCAGTGATGCCGAAAGATGATGCAAGCGGCACACCACAAGAAAGCATTGTAGTGTCCTGTGTAGCTCGTTTTAGAAATTCCATTCCGAAAGTCATTGCCTGAGCCTTGCTGACTCCTTTTGGAGGATTTATACACGCTGCGAATAAGAAATCCAATTTGAAAAACTCAAAACCGAATTCATTTTTTAAGCTATGAAAAACTTTTAATAAATAGTTTTGAACCTCTGTTTTGTAAATATCCAGTGCATAATACCAACATTTCCAAACTCCATTATAACCTACTTTTATGGGATTCCCAGATTGGTCTTTTACGATCCAGTCTTTATGTTCTTTGAATAGGGTGGACTTTGGTTCCACCACGAACGGGGCTAGCCATATACCTGGAGTCATACCCATTTTTTTTATCCTCTGGGAAATAGGCTTTAAGTCAGTTTTTAGTGAATCCTTGAAAGAAAGCCAATCCCCTATATGCGTCTGATAACCATCATCGATCTGGAATAGGTTTGGTTTGACTTGTTCTTTAAGATCATCTAATTCTTTATTAAGAATATTTGAGGTAATATTTTGCTGGTACTTGTACCAACTGGTCCATGCACTTTGAATCGCATTTTCATTATTAGTATTTGGATACATATGTTGCGTTTCCCAGATGCCTGTATTCTGAATTCCAGGATTCATACCGGAAATAATATCAAATAAGGGATAAGAGTTTTTGATGGGAAAATCTTTTAGCTCTTTTGTAATAATGAGTTGCTTGGTTTGCTTGCAATAAGCAAACAGCGTGTACGCCAATTGGTCATTATTGGAAGCCAGAAATAATTCATTGTGGATGAATTTGAATTGTAATCTGGTGAATGTCCAGGAATGTAGGTGTTGATCGGAAATAAATGGGCTATCTAAATAGTAATCTCCGTAATAATTAAATAATGGTTTGGCTAAGGTACGTAAGCTTGGAATATTTTCAGATGGGGTATAGTATTTTGTGCCTGACCAGGTTTGAAAACCATTGCAAAGCATAGCCTGTAATTCCAAGTCTTTGAGATCTACTCGGATTTCTACCTTGTTTAAGATTAGCTCTTCCTTTACGTGCAAATGGAGTTGTGTGCGTGTATAAGCTCCATCGTGTACTTGATGTTTGAGATCTGTATAAAAATGTTCTCCACGATAAATCTTATCCGAAGTAAGTTGGTGTTTGGATCCATTGATGTAGATACTGCAAGTAGATGACTGCAAAAGGTGCATATTAAAGTAAACTTATTCTCGAATGAAGTCCAATTCGCCATTGGAACCCATACGCGCAATTACAGAAGGTAGTTTTTTCTTTTTTTCGTTTTGTCTGACCAACATTACTTTGTCAACCGACTGGATAATATCGGATTGTATTTCTCCAAAATTACCTGGAATTTTTTGACCAAGTTTATTAGCACTCAATCCAAGAATAGGACCTCCAATTTGTTCGCAGACCGATTTTAGGTAAGGGTCGAAAGTTATTCTAATCGCTACTGAACCATCCTCACCGAGTATCTCTTCCGGCAAATTGATCCCTTTTTCATAGATCATGGTCAGTGGATGGGTGTGTAAATTCAATAAGGTCTCGATCTTTGGAGGGACATCTTCTACATAATTTTTAAGCATATCCAAAGAGGATACAATAAGTATGAGTGGATTTTCTTTTCCTCCCCGTATCGTATGTATAGCTTGCACTTTATCCAGATGGTTTATATCACAGGATAAAATCCATACTGTATCTGAAGGTAACAGTACTATTTTCCCTTGTTTTATTGCCTCAATCGTATCCTCCATTTTGTAAGCTTGAACCATTAAGTGTAATTTTTTGAATAGGGTTGATCAATTGCTTTCCGTTTAGATAACTACTTAATGATTGATTCTATTTTAACTTAAGTGATTTTTGCTAGATAAATTTAAAAAAATAGCATTTTGAGTTCTAAAGTGCTTTAAAATGCGCTTATTGTTTTTTTTCAGGTAAAGAACCATTAAATTATTATTAAAACCAAGACGGTCAAGTTTATGTTTAAACAATAAAGCCTCATTCAACTTACTCCTTATAAATAACTACACTTTGAAAAAAATTCTTCTGACACTTTTTGTTTCATTATTTGCTCTTCCTGTGTGGTCAGCCCACATTATTGGGGGTGAGCTAACGTATGAATGTCTTGGTAGTGGAAATTATAGATTTACCTTGAAATTGTACAGAGATTGCCTTGGTGGTGGTGCGGAATTTGATGGAGCACCCTCTGCATTTTTTTCAGCAGCTACCATTTCCCTATTTCAAGGGTCTAATAATCAACCATTAAAAACATATTACGAGACTAATCCTGTAATTGAAAATATACCAATTGCCGAGTCTAATCCGTGTATTGTTCCACCTTCGGGTATATGTGTGGAGTCTGGCGTTTATACCTGGACTGATAATCTGCCAGTAATCAATGAAAGCTACACATTATCGTACCAGAGATGTTGCAGAAATAATACGATTTCTAACCTAATTAATCCGGGTGATGTGGGATCTACTTATACTGTAGAAATTACTCCCTCCGCTCAAGCCTCTTGTAATTCAAGTCCTGTATTTGAGAATCTACCACCTATTGTGATTTGCAGTAACCAGGAACTTGAGTTTGATTTTAGCGCTACAGATAGTGATGGTGATATCCTGGTTTATAGCCTTTGTACACCTTTGGTCGGTGGTGGAAATGATACAGGTAATCCAACGATATATTCAGGGGTGGCTCCGGATCCAGAATCACCGCCACCTTACAGTGGAGTACCCTTTCTATTTGGGCAGTATTCCGCCTCAAATCCAATGGGAGGAAGTCCTCCCTTGAGTATAGATGCAACAACTGGTTTGTTGACAGGGGTACCCATTTTTCTAGGTCAGTTTGTTGTGGGTGTCTGTGTGGAAGAGTACAGGAACGGTGAGTTGCTTAGTACAGTGACCCGAGATTTTCAATTTAATGTCACCACCTGTCAGCCAACAGTAGAAGCACAGCTAAATGTTCCTGAGATTGATGATGATGGAAACTATAGAATTAAAGTATGTGGAGATTCTGTGGTTTCGATCGATAATATAAGTTATCAGTTAAATTTTATAAATGATTTTTTGTGGAGTGTGGATATTGGTACAGATACGCTTGAGAACTCTGCAGATTTTGATCCAACGTTCAATCTTCCAGGAGTAGGAGCTTATCCAGGAAATCTTGTATTGAATCCAGGTTTGTTCTGTGATGATTCTATCAATTTTATTATTGATGTATTTCCTGGGCTTGAAGCAGATTTTGACTTTGAATATGATACCTGTGATTACGGGCCTGTTACATTTTTTGATCTATCTGAATCAGGTGCCGGGCCGAATACTGTAATAGGTTGGGATTGGACATTTGGTGATGGCGATGTTTCTGATAATCAGAATCCTATACACTTGTATAAAATTCCAGGTGATTTGAATGTGAATTTGACCATTAGGGATACCAATCAATGTGAAAATCAGATCAGTCAGATTGTGCCATATTTTCCAGTTCCAGACTTATTGATTTTAGAGCCCAATCGATTTGCAGGTTGTGTTCCTGATTCTATTTTCTTTTTGAACCTCTCTGTACCTATTGATTCTACATATGATATCCTCTGGGACTTTGGAGATGGGAATATAGGTGAAGGCGTGAGTCCTTATCATTTTTATCAGGATACGGGTGTGTTTTCTATCAATCTGGATATAACATCACCAATTGGTTGTAAAACAGATACCTTTTTTGAAGAACTAATCACTATGCTACCAAATGCTGTTGCAGGGTTTGATTATAATCCAAATGAGGTTTCAAATTTTGAACCTGAGGTCACCTTTATTGATGAGTCCATAGATGCTGCAGCTTTCTACTGGAATTTCAATAATTCAGACTTTAGTATTGAGCAAAATCCTGTTCATACCTTTTTGGATACGGGCTTGGTAACTGTTACTCAGATTGTCACTCATGAAAGCGGTTGTCGGGATACCTCAATCACCATACTTGATGTGATTCCAAAAGTTTCCTACTTTTTGCCTAATGCATTTACACCTAATTTAGATGGCGTACATGATCGGTATATGGGAACTGGAGTTACCTTTGGTATGAAGTCATTTAATATGACGATTTGGAATAGATATGGGGAATTGGTCTATGAAACAGATGATTACTCCAAGGGGTGGAATGGTCGAAAGAATAATACAGGTCAGGAATCTCCTGAGGGGCTATATATGGTTTTTGTAGAGTATATAACGCCCCGTAATGAAAAGGTAGAATTGAGGTCTTACGCTACTCTAGTCAGGTGATAATAGTACAGGTGATAGAGTAGGTAGTGTATTGCTTATCCCATTTTAAGGGTAGCTAGAGCCATCTTCTTATGTATAGTTTTTTGCTATTATTTTGTTTTTCTTCGCTTCTATGTCTTTGTACATAGCCTAAACTTGTATCTTGCGAAGCTTCAATATCAAAATGGATTAAGAGAAATATGCTTGTAAGTCTATTTTGTTTTTGAACTATGACTTTCCTATTTGGTTTAATTGATGGTATTCATTGGACTAAGTATTGTAAACTATGAATTTGTTTCTGCGATGATAATCAAAAAAGCTACACAAACGATCTTCCTAACCATTCTACCATTATGGTTATTTGGTGCTCATATTATAGGTGGAGAATTGACCTACACTTGTAATGGGGGAGGAGATTATGATTTTGTATTGAACATGTATAGAGATTGTTCCAATCCCAATGCAGGCTTTTTTGATCAGGAAGCGATTATAGGGGTCTATAAAGGAATTGGTGCCGACGCAGTATTGGTAGATGTTTTTGAAACAGATTTGCTGAGTGTGGATAACCTCATGCCTACACAAACAGATCCATGTGCTATACCTCCACCGGGGTTCTGTACACAGATTGGGGTCTATAATTTCTCATATACAATAGATGATTGGCCATCAGATGAGCCTTATACCTTTGTTTATCAAAGGTGTTGCAGGAACAATACAATATCAAACATCCTTAGTCCACAGGATACAGGAATTAGTTTCATGACTGAGATAGGTGTCGAATCACAGGCCGTATGTAATAGTTCACCATATTTTGAAAATTTACCACCTACGATTATCTGTGCGGGTAAGGATATAAATGAATTTGCTTCTGCCCTGGATAACGATGGTGATCAGTTAGTATATGAATTTTGTGCTCCTTTTGCAGGAGGAGGAGATAACTTTGGTGATGGTTGTGATGCCGTAATTCCTGATCCTCCATGTCCTCCGCCATTCACTGAGGTAACATTTGTGTCTCCATACAGTTTGAGTCAACCACTATTGGGCGATCCAGTTGTCGAGATTGATGCAACTACAGGGCTTTTAACTGGTTCACCTAACTTTCTAGGACAATTCGTAGTAGGGATTTGTGTAAAAGAATTTAGAAATGGGGTCTTATTAGGAGTGACTAGGAGAGATATTCAATTCAATGTCGTATTGTGTGAACCTGCCGTAACCGCAGTCTTGGATGGAGGAGAAATAATTGATGGCATTAATCAGTATCAATTATGTTTAGATCAGGGAGAAATTCAATTTGATTACGCAGGGGTTATAGACACCGATCAAAATGAAATCAACTGGGTATTGGAAGGACCAGAGTCCTTTGCTTCACAAGCAGAAAGTCCATTGTTTCAAATCAATGAACCTGGTGTCTATAATGGATATTTCTTAGTCTCTGACGAAAATGATTGTACAGATACAGCCTTTTTAGCGCTGAATGTATATAATAATCCTGTTGCGGATTTTTCTTATGTATATGATAGTTGTGTAGCAGGACCCGTGTTTTTCTCTAATTCAAGTACACTTGGAGACGCACCTTTTGAAGAAATCATTTGGAACCTAAGTGATGAGATTATTGATGATGAACAGGCTCCAAGTTACTTTTACACAAGTCCTGGGGTGAAGGATGTAAGCTTGGTTTTAGTTGATGAAAATGGTTGTACTGATTCCTTACAGAGCACCATTCTATACCAACCTGCTCCAGCTGTTATCGTGGTAAGGCCTTCTGTAGAAGAATTCTGTCCACCTGCAGAGATTGAGATTGATAATCTATCCTTCCCGGTCGATGAAACCTACGAGGTTGTTTGGGAGTTTGGTGACGGATCTGTCGATACTGGTTTGGTCGTAACTAATATTTATGAGGAGGTAGGTCTATATGATATTTCGGTTTCCATTACATCCCCTATTGGTTGTAAAGTAGACTCTGTTTTTGAGGAACTGATTACTATTCAAGAACCACCAGTGGCTGATTTCGAAATCGTAGGATCTGATTTTTCAAATATCAATAATATTCTTGGACTTGAGAATCAAGCGCAGAATTTCATAGGTTTTCAATGGTATGTTGATAATATCTGGGTGCCATCTCAAGACTATCTAGAATATGAACTTCCGGATACCGGAGCCATGGAAATACTAATGGCTGTTCGTCACCCACTTGGTTGCGTTGATACGATCACCCGATCAATAGATGTAAAACCAGAAAACAGGGTGTTTTTCCCTAATGCTTTCACGCCCAATGGAGATGCGATACATGATGTGTTCTTGCCTAAGGGTGTATATTTAGGTATGCGCGATTACCAGTTAGAGATTTATGATCGATATGGTGCAATTGTATTCTCTACTACGGACATTTATGAGGGTTGGAAAGGAACACATCAGAACCAGGGTAGTGATGTTCCTATTGGCGTTTATCAATATTTTGTGAAGTACACAGAACCACGAGGGGAAAAACAAAGCCTAAGAGGATCGGTTACAATAATTCGTTAAAAATATTTTGTAGAAGGTTTAGAAATTCAAATTTTTACATTACCTTTGCACGACCATTGAATATACCGATATGGTATGATTTAGAAAAAGAGAAGTTTTACGATAAATTCAAGAAAAATGGACGCAATTAAATTTGTTCAGGATCAGCTAGCGAGAGAAATGGATTATCCTGAATTCAGAGCAGGAGACAACGTTGTAGTTAGCTACAAGATTATTGAGGGAAGCAAACAGCGTATCCAGAAATATCGTGGTGATGTAATTCAGATATCTGGTGAGGGTAAAAACAAAACATTTACAGTAAGAAAGATTTCTTCTGGTGTAGGTGTTGAGCGTATTTTCCCATTTGCTTCTCCAAATATCGATAGCATCGAGGTATTGAAGAGAGGTAAGGTACGTCGTTCAAGAATTTACTACCTACGTGATTTAGTTGGTAAGAAAGCAAGAATTAAGGAGCGTCAAATGGTTAAGAAATAATCTAGCTTTTTATAAAGACAAAAAGGGTTTTTCCTATACGGGAAAAACCCTTTTTTAATTTTATGTTTTAATTTAGAGGTAAACATTCAGCTTATGAGAATTAGTGGATTCAGTATGGTAAAAAATGCAGATAGCCTTTATTATCCTATAAAGGAGGCTATTGAATCTATTTTGCCACTGGTCGATGAATTTGTTCTTGCTCTTGGAGACTGTAAAGAGGGAGATAAAACCATGGAGATCATCAATTCTATACACTCTGATAAATTTCGCGTCGTACATACCGTTTGGGATCTAGAAAAATATCCAAGAGGTATGGAGAACGCCCATCAGACAGACATTGCAAAAGCAGAATGCACGGGCGATTGGTTATTTTATTTGCAGGCAGATGAAGTTGTACATGAAAAATATCTTCCTGTTATTCGCAAGCGCTGTGAAGAACTACTGGGTGATGAAGAAGTGGAAGGTCTATTATTCCATTATAAACATTTCTGGGGCGATTATGACCATTATCACATCTCTCATGGTTGGTATCCAAACGAAATTAGGATTGTAAGAAATAAGCCTGAAATTCATTCCTGGGAATCTGCACAGTCCTTTAGACGAATTCCCGATTTTGATGGGGTCAACTACAGACAGCAGGAAGGAACGCATAAGCTCAATGTAGCAAGAGTAGACGCCTATATTTACCACTATGGTTGGGTAAGACCTCCTCATTACATGCAAAATAAAAAGAAGGCCTTGGATACCATTCATAAAGGGGCTACTAATGTAAAAGAGATGTATCGGGCTGCAGCCAATGAATTCAATTATGGACCTTTGGGTGGATTAGGAAAGTTTACGGAGACTCATCCTAAGGTAATGGAGTCGTGGATTCAGAAATTTGATTGGGGGCATAAGTTGAATTATGGGCAGAAGATTCAAGATACTAAGCGAAAGTTGCACAAGCATGAACGATTGAAGTATAGAGTATTGACCTTCTTAGAGCAGAATCTTCTAGGCGGTAAGCAGATTGGAGGATTTAGAAATTATAATTTGATTCGCAAATAAATAGGGATTATGAAAACATTGCTAACTCATTTTTTATTGTTGCTTAGTATTGTTGTTCATGCTCAAACTGTCATACCTATTGGTCATGCTCATAATGACTACAAACAGCGCCATCCTCTTGATGCAGCCTTATCATTTGGTTTCACTTCAATAGAAGTTGATGTATTCTTAGTAGACAAGGAAATCAAGGTGGCACATACCAAATTAGGATTACCTTTTGCAAAGAACTTAAAGGATCTCTATCTAGATCCTCTAAAAGAACGCCTTAATGATCAAGAGGCTGGTGTATACGGCGATAGCAGCATTCTAGTCTTAATGATAGACTTGAAAAATAATCGTTGGGATTTATTAGATCTGCTAGAGAACCTACTAAAGGGTTATGAAGATCTCTTGGTGCACAATCAGCATGGGGAGCTTAGTTGGGCACCCTTACAGATTTTGGTCAGTGGGAGGCCACCCATGCAGTGGGTAAATGTTCAAAAAAATGGTTTTATTTTTGCTGATTGGCCTTTGAAGGATTCTTATGAAAAGTCCGATAGGTCTAGTTATTGTGCAAGAAGATCAGCACGATGGTCAGATTATTTTGAGTGGAATGGGAAAGGGCCTATATCAAAGGAGGAATTAGAGCTGTTGGAAAGACTCACTGCCGAAACGCATAGCATAGGGCAAAAGGTCCGATTTTGGAGTACACCTGAAACGGAAGCATGTTGGTCCTTACTCCTGAAGTATAAGGTTGATTGGATAAATGTTGATGCTTTGGAGGAATTCGCTTTATATTATAGAGCGAATCATGTAAAATAAAGTATGTTGGTACGTAAACATAAGGCTAAATCTGACCTGATTGCTATAAAGGAATTGCAGGCTCAGAATTTAAAGGAAGTACTGAGTTTGAAGGAACGAACTGCGGAAGGTTTTGTTACTTGTGTTTATGATATTAAGATGCTTGAAGAGATGTGTGGTGATTGGTCGCATATTGTTGCATGGAAGGAATCACTTCTTACAGGTTACGCTTTATGTATGCAGCGTGAAGCTTTACCGAATTTTCCGATTTTAGTCCCCTTGCATGAGCGACTTAAATCCTTAAAATGGAAAGGTAAGCCAATTCCTACTCTGGATGTTGCTATTGTAGGACAGGTTTGTGTTGCAAAAGGGTTTAGAAAACAAGGTTTATTGCAGGCTATGTATACGGCTATGCGTGAACAGCTTAAGTCCTCATTTCAACTGCTGATTACGGAGGTTGATGCGGATAATATACCATCACTACGGGCACATCGAAGCTTCGGATTTGAAGAAATAGTACGCTATAAGGAACAAAATAGTCGGGTATGGGTCATTGTTGGGGTGGATTTGTAGCTTGATTGACAGTGTTTTATGAGGTCGGGGCTTATATTGTTCAGGTATTGAATTTTATAACCGAGAACCAATGAAAACATCCCAATTTTTTAACACCCTGGTGTTCATACTTCTGTTTACACCCCTGTGCCAGGCACAAATAGATATTCGAAAGAGTCAGACTGTTTGTGATTGCATAGAGCAAAATTTCCAACAAATTGGTGTTGAATTCGAATCCTTCCTCAATTCTTTTGAATCTGAATTGAGAACGAAATCCCTTATAAAAGAAGATAAAAGTAGTTATCAGCGATTGTTGGACCATAGCCTAAGGATTTATGGTTTTGTTCCTATTCACAGAAATCTTGATAATAAGTTAGTGAATGATAACCTTGTACGAATAACTGACTTTTGTGTACATCTTCACCTCGGAACAGACGCGGCATTACAGGTTAAAAACTTAAGACACTTTATTCAAAAGTGGAAGTTCATAAAGTATATGGATTACAAGGTAGAGGACCTTAATTTGGATCCTTATTTAGAAGCCTTTTCTGAAGAGGGATTATCCTATAAATTAAATTATTGGGTGTACTTAGAGTTTCTATATTTAATGATGCCTCCTTACAATCCTTTTAAAACTGAATTGGGTGGACTTGTTGAATTGGAGCCATTGGATGCAACCTTTGTAGCCCGAAATGGAGAGGTAATCCCTTGGGCGGTACTAAAAGAGGAACTTCCTCGATTTTACAGTGCTAATTGTTTTCTTAAAGTTCAGTATTCGAAAACTTTGGGTGAAGTTGATAAACAAATGTTTCGAAGGGTATTAAAGCAATCTTACATCAATCATTTGGAATCCCAGAGTCTTAATGATTTTGGAGCTAATTTTTGGTCAGCAAATACTTCTGAACGCCAAAGACTGATAAATAAATATCCATTTCGATTAATTGATTAGATTTTGGTTAAATTAAAGGACTTTATAATCCTTATTTGTTTGACCAATGCTTGTAACTCGTCCCACACTCTTTCTTAATTCTTCTATCGCAAGAGCGAATATAGCCAGCATGAAGCACAAAGCTGATGCTTTAGGTCTTAAGTTGAGACCGCATTTCAAAACGCATCAGAGCCTTGAGATAGGTGCATTGTTCAAAACGTACGGTTGTGATCGTATTGCGGTTTCTTCACTAGGAATGGCTTCTTATTTTTCTGAAGAATGGTCTGATATAACCGTAGCATTTCCAGCAAATATTCAAGAGATTGACTTGATAAATACACTTAGTCAAAAGATCAAGTTGAATCTTACGGTATATAATCTGGATACCTTACACTTTTTAGAGCAGCATCTAGATCACCAAGTGCATGTCTATTTAAAAATCAATATTGGAAATAATAGGGCAGGATATCCTATTGATGCAGATGCTGAAATACTTGAATTCTGTAGATTGGCAAGATCCTGTAAACATCTTCATTTAGAGGGGGTGCTAATGCATGCAGGGCATAGTTATAAATGCAGAGGGAAAGAGTCGATTCTTGAAGTACACCAAGCATGTATGTCCAGAATTTCAATGCTTAAGCAACTTTTAAAAGAAGAATTCCCTTCCCTGATTTTTTCTTATGGGGACACTCCAACAAATAGTGTTGCTGATTCCTTCCCTGGAGTGGATGAGTTAAGACCTGGTAACTTTGTTTTTTATGATTTAACCCAAGCTGCAATTGGTTCATGTACGGAAAATGACATTGCTGTTGCGCTTGCTTGTCCGGTGGTAGGAAAACAACCCGATGGGCAAACAATAATCCTTTATGGAGGAGGGGTACATTTGTCTAAAGATGTTCTTTTACGCCGAGATGGAGTTCGAACCTATGGTCGACCTGTATTCCTGCGTGATTCAGACTGGAGCTTGATGTCTTCGGAGTGTTATTTATCTGGAATAAGTCAGGAACACGGGGTACTTAAAGTGTCGTCTGCTGAATTTGATGAAATTAAAATAGGGGATTGTATTGGGATTTTGCCTGTACATTCCTGTATGACAGCAGATCTGATGAAGGAATACACAGACCTAGAACATATGAATAAAATAAAGATGTATCAAATGAAAAATCCATGTTAATTTAATGTAAATTCTTTTCTATATTTGGGCATTGCAACAAACGATATAAATTGAAACAAAAGATTATTTTAGTAGGCTACCCTGGGACTGGTCTAAATACCACGGTTAAAGCGCTAGAGCTTATTGGTGCAAAGGTTTGGGATAAACCTTTGGATGTCAAAGATGGTCTTTTTACGAAGTCGTTTAAAAAACTTGAATCCAAATTTTCTTCCTTCAATGTATTTGCAGGATTCCCATTTTCAAATCATTATCAGAGTTTTAAACAACTTTATGGCAAGGACTGTAAAGTTATCCTTAATGTACGTACTCCTGAAGATTGGTATTCTGAATTAAGCACAGCTAATAAATCTAAGAATAGCCATATTTTGGATTATGTATTCTCTGATATGGAGGCGCTAAAGAAAAGCCAAAAAAAGAAAAAGGCTATTCAGAAGTATATGAATCACAACATGGATGTGATGGATTTTTTTGCCGAAAAAGATGAGGATATTCTAATCCTTGAATATGGTAAGCATAATAATTGGAAGAGACTTTGTGAGTTTCTGGGTACTTCGATTCCTGACCAAAAGTATCCTAAAATAAAAGATGACTTTAAAAAATCGCTATTCTCTTTGAAGTCACCCTTGCTATTTTAGCATTTACGAGGCTAAAAAGCCCATTTTACCTTCATTATAATCTTTCATTGCCTCCAGAATTTCTCTTTGCGTATTCATTACGTAAGGTCCCCAGGAAACAACTTTTTCGTGAATTGGATTTCCTTCCAGAATTAAAATCCTACTATCCTCTGCGGCTTCAAGCTGCAGCTTAGCTCCATCTTCCTCAAGTAGGGCGAGTTGTTTACCAGCTACCATTGTACCATTGATGGAGATTTCTCCGCCTAGTACATAAACCATGGAAGCACTTTTGTCCTTAAGTTTAATATGTACACTTGTATCTTTTTTAAGATATCCCATAAGTGATTTTATGCCTGTTCGATCCAGTATTTTTCCTTTTTGATTGCCTTCAACTCCTGAGATCAGGTATAATTTGCTGTTTGGAGAATCCTCCAAAGCGATTTTTTCCAGTTCGTTTTCATCACATTTTGCATAGGTAGGTCTTTCCATTTTTAAATGGGCAGGTAGATTCACCCATAATTGGATAAGCTCAAAATTTCCACCGAATTCTTCAAAGTGCTTCGACGATTGTTCGGAATGTATAATCCCTTTTCCTGCACTTATCCACTGTACACCGGGTGCTTCTATACTGCTGTCATTACCCAGAGAATCTTTGTGTCTAACGCCTCCTTGAAATACAAAGGTTATAGGTTCGAATCCTCTGTGTGGGTGTGGACCAACATAAAAGTGTGCATGTTCTCCTCTCATATCATATGGACCTGCATGATGAAGGAGCAGAAAGGGGTCGTGATTTTCAACCTGTCTGGATGGAAGAGTTTGCATAATAGTTTTACCACCTAGCTGCAATGAATCTGAATTCAAAACTATTTTTACCCCCCTGGATTTCATATTGAAATGATTTTGTTGATTATTGATTTTTCGATTATTGTCTTATTCTAGGTCTACTAAACAATCCTATTTAATTATGGTTGGCATAGATTTTAAATATCTATGTCTTTAGATCATATCCATTGGTAGATTAGAAAATATTTGTAAGAAGAATTAATTATTTTTGCTAGGCATATTTACCATTCGGCTAAAAATTAATTTCGATTGATTTGATTTACCTATAATCATTTCAAAAAGAAAAAATATAGATGATTCTTGAAAAGACAATTGCAGTACTTCCATTTAAAAATCGCTTAAATAACGAAGAGGAAGATTACTTCGCTGATGGTCTAGCAGAGGAACTGGTCAATTCTTTGATTCATATCTCCGGGATTCGAGTGATTTCCCATAACTCTAGTATGCGTTACAAACAAGCCGATTTGTCACCTGGTGAAATCGCACAGCATCTAGATGCACATTCACTTATTGAAGGATCATTTAAGAAAACTGGAAGTACGGCAAGTGTTCAATGTAAGCTTTATGATGTTGAGTCGCGTTCTGTAATTTGGACGGGTCGGTTCACTGGTAATATTGTTGACTTGAATGCGCCTAAAAGTGATTTAATTACACAGGTTGTTGAGGCTATTAGAGATAATTATGGGCACTTTGATTTTGAGTCTCTTTTCCTTAAACAGAAAACGAACAGTGAAGAGGCGTACGAATATTATTTGAAGGGTAAGTATTTTAGAAACAGGTGGACGAAAGAGGATTATGAGCAAGCCATAGGTAACTTTGAAAAAGCTATTCAAATTGACCCTAATTTGGCCCAGGCCTATTTTGAATTACAGCATTGTTACGGATTTTTATGGACAAAGGGTTGGATCACAAGATCTTTAGCATTCGAGCGCATAAAATTTGTAACGGTAAAAGGAATGAGCTTGGGACCTATGCTCCCTGAAGCCTTTTTGTCTATGGCTCAAATTGACCTATGGTCAAAATGGGATTTTAAGCCTGCTATTGAAAAATTATTGGAAGGTGTTAAACAATATCCTGCCTTCGTCGAATTGCAAAATACCTTACTGGCAGCATATACCATTATTGGAGACAGAGCTAAAGCGGTACATCACAGTGATATCTGTATCACCCTAGATCCTAATAATCATTTTCATTATTATAATAAAGGACGCATACATTTCTTTGAAGGTTCGTATACAAAGGCTATTGAGCTAATAGAGCGGTCTATAGAGATTCAGCCAAATTTCAAAATGGGAATTTTTGATCTTTTTGAAGTATGCTTAGCCATGGGCGATGCTGGGAAGTTTAATGATTTTGTTGAGAAGTACAATACTTATGAGCATATGTCCATAATGAAGTACATTTATAATTTAAAATATGCATCATCAGAAGTCAAAGAAGAATTTGAGGATATTGGTGCTGCTGGAGTGGATGGCGAAAGCGTATTTTTATCTGCTTATAAAGTCCTCTATCAAGGAAATCATCAATTAGCAATTGACCTGATCAAACACGGCATAAATGCGCAATTATCTCAGTTTGCTTTCATCAAGGATAATCCAAATTTCGAAATCCTGAAAACCTACGATGAATATAATGAGCTATTGGATCGTGTTTTCAAGGTTGATTATGATATCAAGAAAGAAAAAGAAATTCCTGCTGCAACAGCAAAAGCTTCAAATCAATCCAAGCGTGCCTTAAACAATGAGGAAATAGAGCGATTTTCCAGTTTGCTAGAACATCACTATGAAGAGGAAGCTTGTTATTTGAACGCTACCTTGAGTTTGAATGAGGTTGCAAAAGAAATCGGGATACATCCGAATAAACTTTCCTGGTTGGTCAATGATAAGTATAATATGAATTTCAATGAATTTACGAATCATTATCGATTGAAGCAGTTTAAATCTATTGCTGTAAAGCATTCAAATCAACACTTAACTATTCTTGCTTTGGCATATGAAAGTGGCTTTAGCTCTAAAACTTCTTTTAATTCCTTTTTTAAGAAGACAGAAAATTGCTCTCCAAGACAATGGTTGAAGGATCAAATCATGGATTAAGTTGTTCGGATTTATAATCTCGGACATTTGAGCTATGGACATTCTTTACTTTTACGGAAGATCTAACCTAAACTAAAATTATGTTCTTTTCTTCCGATAGAGTAAAAAGAGAATTTGAAAATATATACATAGATGTCATTGAAAAAATCACTGATTTCTATGAGCATTCTACCATAGAGACTTCTTTCGGTGATGTCAATATCATAGATATTCAAGTGTCTAGTAATCTTCCTACAATTATTGTAGTTCATGGAGTCAAAGGAGCAGGACCTTTGTTTCTTAAGAATCTCATGCCATTAAAGGATAAATGCAGAATTGTAGTTGTCGATAGCCTTGATTTTCTTGACCTAAGATATTCAGATGCATTAAATGGTGAAAACTATGAGCATGGTCAGTGGATCTTTGAAATAATGGCAAGACTTGGACTTAGTGATGTGATGTTAATGGGTATTTCAGTAGGAGGAATCTCGGTTTTAAATACACTAGCCTTCGATACCAGAAAAATTAAAGCTGCAATACTTTGTTCACCTGCAGGATTGACAAGCAAAAATGGTTCCGTTCGTTTTAATTGGCAGTTACGAAACTATCAGGGCTTCAATACCTCTCTGGTTTGGAACAAAGAGTTGCAGGACTTAGCACAAAAATTAGTTTCAGACCCGAGTGATTTTAAATACGAGTATATCGAAAGAATAGTTAACCGATTTGAATTTCGACTTCCTAAGTTGCAGCAAATGGATCAACTTTTCGCATCGAAGATTACTGCACCAGTGTATGTTTTAGCCGCAGAGCATGATCGTCTATTCTCTGCCAAACATTTAATTGCTTCTGCAAAGTCTTTATTGCCAAATCTAAAGGGCAGTTCAATATTAAAAGGAGAAAATCACTTTATGGGACTTGATCAATTTTCTAAGGAACTGAATCTAATAATTGACGACCTTATTTAGTGCAATGTATTTATAGGTTGTCCTCTGCCAACCACTCCGAATAACTATTTGCGGTTTCTCTAAGACTTACTTTACACAAGTGAATAGATTCGGGAAGAAAACGCTTGAAGATGTCTACAATTTCCAAAAGCATATTTTCACAGGTAGGTTGATAGGCTACATAGCGTACGCGATCATTGATCTTTTCAATACCTTTAAATCTGGAGGTGTCTCTAAGAATTAGTCTATGGTCAAAGATAGGTTCAATTTCTGTTTTAATGATGGATTTTAAGTCTTTAAAATCGATAACCATTCCATCTTTTGGATCTGTATTGTCATCAATCACTTCCCCTTTTACAGTTACTGTTAGATGATAGGAGTGACCATGGATATCTTTACATTTTCCATTGTAGCCGTCCAGGGCATGTGCTGTCTCGAAGTCAAATTCTTTTGTAACTCTGATTATCATCATTAAAAATTTTCACAAAAGTAAATTAAAAAGTCTTTAATTCCAATCTATTGATGTTGTGTGTTTAGCTGATTTAAAAAGGGATTCT
>OMKD01000243.1 GCA_900299495.1 Sphingobacteriales bacterium | reverse complement strand
ATGCGCCAGTTATGCGTGTTGCAAGTTTAGATACACCTTTCCCATTTGCTAAGGCATTGGAAGAGCAGTTCCTTCCAGTTGAAAGGCTGAAAGAACAATTGAAAAAATTAATGAGCTACTAAACGCTCGGTTTATTAATAAAAGACGATATGAATTTAAAAGATCTTATTGCAGTTAGTGGTATATCTGGAGTTTTCAGAATTGCAGGTAACAGAAATAACGGATTGATTATTGAGGATTTGGATACGGGTAAGAAGAAATTTGCACCTGCGAGAAGACATCAGTTTACTCCCCTTGAATCTATAGCAATCTATACAGACGATGATTCAACAGAATTAGCAAAGGTATTTTCAAATATGTTGGAGCAGATTGAAGATAATCCTCCGGCAAATCCAAATGCCAAGCCTGATGAATTAAGAGAATACTTCGCTGACGTATTACCTGACTTCGACAGAGACCAGGTGAGCTCAGGAGATATCAAAAAAGTAATCAAGTGGTTCAACTTCCTTAATGAAAGAAACCTTCTTTCTCTAGAAGAGGAAACAGTTGAAGAAACTAAAGATGCAGAATAAAAAAAGCGATTCCATTAGGAATCGCTTTTACTTTTTTTCTTATTTGATAGTAAGGCATTATAAGCTGACATGGCAAAGAAAATTTCTTCCGGACTGACCTCGATGTTCACCTTAACCGTTCCTATTTCTTCCAGCAAGGTCATCATGATCTTACCTTTTTTATTCTTTTTATCTTTTACGATATAAGCAAACACCTTTTCCCAAAATCGCTTTGGCAACCTAACGGGCTTGTATATAGAGAAGATGTAATCATTTATTTCCTCTAGCTCCTTCATGCTCAACATACCCTTCTCATGAGCAATGATATTAGCAAATACCATACCCAAGGCCACTGCTTCGCCATGTTTAAGCGTAGTAAAATCATCAGATTCCAAACCTAAACTTTCTATGGCATGCCCAAAGGTGTGTCCATAATTTAGCGCCTTACGGATCCCCTGTTCGTAAGGATCTTCCTCCACAAATCTTTTCTTTACTCGAATAGAATCCAGAATAGTATCCATATTGATATTGTCTCTCCAGTTAAGGGCTCCAATGTATTTATACCAGCTATCTGCGTCAGCTATAAGCACATGCTTTACCATCTCTGCATAACCAGACTTAAGCTCTGAAGGAGGAAGAGTATTCAAAAAGTTCGGATGAATCATAACTAAATCCGGGTCATTGAACATACCGATCATATTCTTATATCCCTGGAAATCCACACCAAGCTTCGAACCAACAGAAGCATCAACCATAGACAATAAAGTAGTTGGTATCTGCACAAAATCTATTCCACGCATATAAGTTGAAGCACAGAATCCTCCCATATCTCCAATCACTCCACCACCCAGGTTAAAGCATAAGGATTTACGGTCCAGATTGTGGAACATCATATCATTCCAGATGGAATTACAGGTATTTAATGTTTTATGCTTTTCCCCTGCAGGAACCTGAATGACTACCAAATCAGTACTAGGTAGCAACTCTTTTAATACAGGCAAACAGAACTTGTTGGTATTCTCATCCACAAGCACAGCGCAGGTCGTCCAGGGACCTCCCTGAACAAGTTCCTCCAGCTTTTCCCAAGCCTCATAACCCGATAATATGGTTGAATCTATAAGTTCAATTAATTCCATAGCATTCATTTACAATGCATGTAACAAATCCGTTGACCACGCTTCAGCGCGACCGGCAAATTTTGATTTAGTTGCCTTCCACACCTTGGCGAATAATTCTGAATGTCTGTAATTATTGAGATCATCCTCTGAATTCCACACGCTATAAGTAAAGAAGATAGCGGGCTTATTAACATCTTGCAAGAGTTTGAGTGAGTTACAACCCTCAAAACCCCTTATTTTTTCCTTGTTCTCCTCAAAGAGCGCTTTAAAAGCTTCAATCTCCTCTGTTCTAAACTCCAATCGCACTATGCGCTGTATCATACTTTTTCTTTTACCGGTGCCAGTTCTATTTGTATCAGGTCATCAATATTCAATCCTAAAAGTGTGCTGGCGCTACCCATATTTACAGAGAGCTCCAACAGGTTTGATGAATTGAAATGGCAAAGAGGTTCACCAATTTCAACATCGTTATAGCTAACACTTAAGCCCTTAATAGGATCATTCTGTTTAAAATAAATGACCACTTCGTTATTTTTAAATACAGATTCGAACAACAGTTTATGCACATTGACCACCACGTTTCCGTAAATATCCACAAAGATAACGGTTCCTCTAATTCTTTCTGTTTCTATAACTGGCTGGAAGCTTAAGCCTTGATTAACAGACCTTACAGACCTTCCAAGTTTAGACCATGGCTTCTCTGAAAATAAATCACTGATGATCTCCTTGATACTGCTAATTATTGGAGAGCGCTGACTCATATCCAATTCATACCGGCGAATGTGCGTAGGCAAAGTTTCAAAAATCAAGGTTATAATCCCATTATCTGGCAAGATAAAGTAGTGTCCTTTATCCTTTACCAAAAGCATAGAGGGTTTATCCCCATAAAAGTTATTGACAGAAACCAGATGAATACTGGACTCTGGATAGTGTGTATAAAAATTTTTTACTGAATAAGCTGCGCGAACAATATCAAAGGCTGGTATCTGGTGATTGATGTCAACTGGCATCAATTGCAGATTTGAAGCACTTAAGGCAGCACCTTTAATAGCACCAATGTAATGGCTATTCAACCCAGCATCACTCGTCAAACTAAGAATTCTCATTATTTATGCCTCTCTTTGGTATTATTAATATTCACTTAAAATTTTGTCTCTTATCTTTGCGTTTATAAGCAACTGTTTTTAAATTATCTTTGTTGTTTAAACAATAAGCTAATCTTTTAAGCGAACTAAAGAAATATAAGTCATTTGAATCATATTTCTTATTTATTTAAATTATTAATCTAGATTTTAAGGTATTGAGTGAAATTAACTTAACTATATCAGACATCGACCTCCTGGAACTTTATGGAGAAAATAATGCCTATCTGAATCTCATTCGTAATGCTTCCCCGAGTATCTCAATAACGGCTAGAGGGAATAACCTCAAATTGGTCGGAGATAAGAAGGAGACTCAAAAACTAAAGGCAAAATTTGAAATAATGGTTCGTATGCTTAAAGAAAAGCACGAATTAACTGCACAAATTGTCGAGGACCTGCTAAATGACAACAACCCTTTTGAACATCGCTTAAGCGCATCGGACAAGAATAATGTCACTATTGTGCATGGTAAAAAGGGTACTCCTATTAAAGCCAAAACTGTAAATCAGAAAAAACTTGTTACCGCTTCCGAGAGCAACGATATCGTCTTTGCTGTAGGTCCTGCAGGTACAGGTAAAACATATACTGCCGTAGCACTTGCGGTAAGAGCACTCAAAAACAGAGT
>OMKD01000242.1 GCA_900299495.1 Sphingobacteriales bacterium | reverse complement strand
TCCACAAGATTCTCTGCAGTCACACCCATACCATCCGTTCCATACATCTCATGTAACTTCTTATTGACAAAACGCCATCCGAAGCTAGAATCATGCATTTGAGCGTCTCTTCCAAATGGTTTAGAAACCTTGGAAATCACCCATGGTCCTCTGGTCATATTTTCTACACCTCCTGAGATAAACAAATCACCCTCTCCTGCCTTAATCGCGCGGTAAGCATGAATTGCAGCAGACATACCTGAAGAACATAATCTGTTAACTGTTTCTCCTGGAACTTCATAAGGAAGGCCAGCCAGTAACAGCGCCATTCTAGCTACATTTCTATTATCTTCTCCAGCTTGATTTGCACAACCCAGAATTACATCATCAATCTTTTCTTTTGGAAGATCAGGGTAGCGTTCCATCAATCCTTTGATTACATGTGCCGCTAAATCATCTGGTCTTACGGTTGATAAGGTTCCTGTAAAGTTACCTATTGGGGTTCTAAGACCATCTATAATATATGCTTCTTTCATACGTCCCATTCTTTGGATGAGCGATAGACAGTTCCTTTAAAACTGCCGACCAATTCTTCCTTCTGATTAAAAATATCTATTTGATAAAACCCAACCTTATGTGTGGAATGCAACTGTCTGGCTTTCGCAGTAATCACATCTCCTGCAAATACACTTTTAAGATTAGAAATGGAGGCTTCAATGGAAACTGCATGCCTTCCAAGACTATTACAGGCAAATGCCAAAGCAGAATCTGCGAAGCTAAAAATGATACCTCCATGGGCCAATTTGAAACCATTGGTCATTTCATTCCGGATTGTCATTTCCAAGGTGCATGCTCCTTCTTCCACATGGATGCGTTTTATACCCATCCATTGGCTGAAGGCATCATTATCATACATGGCACCTACTATCTTCTCTGCTTTTTGCTTATCTGCCATTTGATTTTTACTAATTAAAAAACGTTTGTCCATTCTTGGCCATCCTTCTCAATAAAGGACAACATCTATATCGTTCTTCTCTGTATTCATCATAAAGTGCATCCATCTGATCCACACAATTTTGAATACCGATTTCATTCGCCCAGGCTAGAAGACCTTTTGGATAGTTCACACCTTTTGTCATTGCCAAATCAATATCTGTTTCATTGGCAACATTCATAAATAAGGCATCTGCTGCAAGGTTGATTAGCATCACGACTACTCGATCGGCTATCATTTGTCCAAGCTGCATATCTTTATTTGGTGCAGGTATCTCTGCTCCTTCACTGTAATCAAAGAATCCTTTACCAGCCTTGCGTCCATAATATCCTGAATCTGCCAATCGTTTTTGCGTAAAGGAAGGCATGAATCTTCCATCATAGAAGAAAGATGTGTAAACGGTCTCTGTTACCTTATAATTAATATCGTTCCCAATATAATCCATCAAAGTGAAAGGTCCCATACGGAATCCTGCTATCTCAGTAAGCGCCCAATCAATAGTAGCAAAGTCTGCTACTCCTTCGTCATACATACGCAGCGCCTCACTATAGAAAGGTCTGGCTATTCGGTTTACAATAAATCCAGGTGTATCCTTTGCCAGAACAGTTAGTTTCCCCCAAGAATCAATCGTTTCTTTTGCTGTATTTAAATAAGCATCTGTAGTTTGTAGTGCAGGAATAATCTCAACCAGTTTCATCAAAGGAGCAGGATTGAAAAAGTGTATTCCAACAAATCGCTCTGGATTATTTAATGCACTTCCAATAGCTGAAATGGAAAGAGATGAAGTATTTGATGCGATGATACAATCTGCAGGAACGGCCTCTTCCATCTTGGCAAAAACAGTCTTTTTGATTCCCAGATCTTCAATAATAGCCTCAATTACAAGACCACAGGAAGCAAAGGCATCCATCTCAGTTTCATAACTGATCCGACCCTGAATATCAGCAGCAGTCTGCTCATCAATTCGCCCTTTTTCAACAAGGCGATTCATAATCTTTGTTAGTTTGGATTTTGCATTATTCAATGCATCCGGATTGTTGTCGACCAATACCACATCATGACCTGCGGTAGCCGCAACTTGTGCAATTCCTGAGCCCATAGATCCTGAGCCGAGTACACCTACTTTTATCATATCGCCTAATTTGGCAGTTTATTTGGAAATATAAAACGCACTCAAATTTAGGAAAAAAGACAGAATTTCAATGCTTTGAACAAGCTTTGAGGTTTATAATAAAAAGAAAGGAGAAAATCTTACGATTTCCTCCTTCTTTATCTAAATAATCTTAAATCTATTTCTTGATAATTCGTTCTATATTCTGATTACCTGATTCATCAGTGATTTTCAAAATATACATACCTGCATTCAGGTTTAAAAGATTTAATCTTGTATTATACTCAAACGATTGAGTAATAACTACTGAACCCTGAAGGTCGAATAATACTAATTCATTAGCACCTGTTCCTATTGCAGTAATATTCAACTCACCAAAAGTAGGATTAGGAAACGATAAAGATGTTGAAATAGCTGACTCTTCGATTACTTCAGCCGTATTTACATCAAGTTCAGGAAGCATACGTCTGTTATTTTCAACAAGAACAGCACCCGCAGATGCCCGTCCGCTTGTACCTGTTGTTCCAGTTATTACAACCTCATCTATGTAGATATGATCTGCATTTGCATTAGCATCACACTGAATCCTAATTTTTGACTGGCTAGTAAAGTTTATACCGTAATCATTAAGATTTAAAGAAACATCATAGAAGTTGTTATTCGAGAAATCCGTACCACTTGCAAATGTTTCTATAGTTGTCCAACTACTACCATTATCATCAGAATATCTAATGAAGAAATCTTCCCCGTTTTCCATACTGTATGGATAAAAAGCAAAATCCATGGTTACTCCTGAATATGAAGCAAGGTCAATTGTTGGTGAAGTCATGGAAGAAGCTGTCCCCGAATTATCTCTTAAGCGGATAGAATACAATCCTTCAGAAGATCTTGACCCACTGTAGCGCGCACAATCTCCTCCGCCATCAGTCCAATTGTCCAACCCCGTCTCGAAGTAGGATGCAAGAACTTCAGTAGTAGTGGTACCTCCACCACCTCCACCGCCTGATCCAGCAGCAGTCCATTCAATATTATCAATAGTAATTTGTCCGGCAGTAGAGCTTGCCTGAACAAAAGAAAGCGTAAAATCACCTGTTACATTTACTGGAATATCCCCTGAAGAAGTTACTACATTCTGAGTACCACCGTTAACCGTTGTCACATAAACATCATTCACATAAACGTCCATATTTACAGGAGTACTAAACGCTTGCATATAGTCAAACTTAAGCGTTGAAATTCCACCTGTGATAACTCCAGAATTCACCTCTGCATTTGGCGTTCTTCCTTTACCTAATGTTGCAGAAGATCCCGTTATAGAAATATCACCTCGACAACTTGAATAGTCCCAAGTTGAACCATCCTGTCCAACAAAAGTACCGGATTGATAAGAACCTCCTTCTGAGAAATTATTGAAGTTTTCAACAAGTAAAGGATCGGTTCCTCCTCCGCCGCCTCCGGAGCCACCTGAACAGGTTCCACCCCAGATATCACAAGCCCATGATGGATTATCAATAAAAGGATTTCGATTTCCCTGATAACCAAAAACTACATCATTTCTGTTCTGCTCAAAAGCATCAACCGGGTCATCATTATGCCAAGTTAAAAGTGTAGATAATTTTGCGTGAATAGGTTCATTGGTATTATTATCAGCAGGAATAAAGTCTACTAATTCAAGGTCTATTTCACCCGCATCACCTTCATAACGAACAACCATATAAAATAACATACGAGCTACATCGCCTTTTACTTCTGGTCTAGGCTCCCAAATCCATTGTGTACTTGAAGTAAAGCAACCCGTTGCACCATCACCATCGATATACTCAAAGTCTGCTTCTTCAAACCAACGATTATTTCTTGCAGAGTTAACTGTAACGTCTGCAGGTCTTAGATGGTGCGCATCGGTACCTGCCCCCTGAGAAGTTCCAAAGTCACCTCTTGATTTTGCCCAAACATGTTCTCTTGACCAACCCGATCCACTATTGTATTCCTGAGCGGCATCAACAGACCATCCTGTATAAAAAAGAATAACATTGTTAGGATTGTTAGGATCTTTATCCGAATCTTTTAATATATCCCATACATCTGTAGAAGAAGAGGTATAAGGATAAGTGGTGTGATCATCGATAATGTTATGAAGTGCCGATTTCAAAACATCCCCTGTCAGACCATTGGCAGTATCGTAATATCCTGCCGGGATTTGTGCGATTAGTTGATTTACGCAAATAAATAGCGCAAATAATAGCGTAAGCTTACGAAGCATTTTTAGTGTGTTTAAATTAATGTGATTGAAGTATTTAAAGCAAAATAGCTCAAACCTCAGCCACTCTCAACACACCTATGTTAACTATATATTAATTTTTTTATTATTCAACAATCTAAATCCCCAAAACACAAAAGAACCTATCCAGTTTGGATAGGTTCTTTTAGCAAAATTGGTGGGGTAAGATCTTTTTGTTATTTATCCTGCTTCGCAAAAACTCGCTTCAAAAGGTCTGTTGTTCTGGAGGCTGTATTCTGGCGAATATCTAATTCTTTAAGCCTTACCATTTCAAAGAGTCCCTCTAGGGCTTCCTTGGTTACATGGTCATCTAAATCTGGATTTGCTTTCTCTACAAAAGGAATCTTATTATACTTATCCACTGCAGAGGACCAATAGGTTCTGGCATTGAATTTATCCAAAGATTCAACGATCACAGGGTTAAACTCAGTGTATAACTGTTGATAAGTTGCCTTTTTCAGGTAATTGGTAGCTGCATTTTTATCTCCCATTAGAATATCCCAGGCATCTGCAAAAGACATACTTAGTATGGCTTGTTTGAAAATTGGAGCTGCCTTTTTAGCGGCATCCTCTGCTCCGCGATTTACCTTCTCCAAGATATTTTCTTCGAGGCTATTGAAACCTGGTACATTTCTCAATTTATCTGCTACCTTTTGAGCTTCTTCCGGTAGTAAGATTTTATAGGCACTTTTATAATATCCATCCGTTGCACTCAATTTTTGTGCCCCGTCAGTAATTCCAATTTCTAAAGCTTGTTTGAGGCCATCAGCAACATTCTTTGTGGTCAATTCATTCGTTGTCGTGGTTGCAAGTACTGAATCCATTGCTTGTTGAAGGGCAGCAGGATCACAAGAGGTGAAAGTAACCACACAAAGACCGCCCAGTAAAATTCGTTTAATCATGTTTTGAAATTTAGATGATTAGGATATAAATATGTATAAAGATGAGGTCTTATGATGAACTAAGGTTTTAGCAAAATCATAAATTCCTTTAAACAAAACTTAAATTACCCTGCATAGAACTTAACGCATTCTGAGCAAAGGCAGCTATTATTGAAGTTCAGCTTAAGATGCTCAAGTCTTCCCTGATCCATGGTACCCGCATCCATACACCAACAGGTGCGATCCTGATAACAAAGCATAGGTTTACTACAACGTCCGCATTTCTTCCTATAATCCGTCTTTGTTTCAATGACAGCCTGCTTGACCTGTCCACCCAATGGAGGGTTATGTTTAGTCACACGAATATCTACCTCTCTAAGATGTGAGTAATGGTTTTTTAAGCCAAGACCTATACGCTCTACAACGGATTCTATCAACTTTGCAGGTTTTTGCATTGCAGATTTTACAATTGCATAAACGACCTCATAGTTGACCGTTGCCTGTACATCATCCGTCACAGCAGCTTTTACAATGTCTATTTCGATATAAACATCTACCGTGTATTTTCCTCCGAGGATATTTTCCTCCTCATAAACACCATGATAAGCATGAAATTCCATGCCTTCTAACGAAAGTTTTGCCATGTAATGACTTTATTTGTGTTTAAAATGTAAACATTTAACAATGCGTTACACTAAGATTAGAAGATTTGCTGAATATATGTATTTTTGCATTTGAAAACCAAGCCTTAACTATTTTTTGAAAATCACTTTGTGAATACAATGAATAAGACAACAACAACCAAATCAGCGGCAAAGGTAGATCGTTATCAAGCACACGATTATTACCTTATGGATGAGTTATTGAATGAAGACCATCTTTTGGCTAGAGACGCTGTTAGAGACTGGGTAAAGCAGGAAGTTAGCCCTATTATTGAAGAGCACTATGAGAATGGAACATGTCCGAAGCACCTTTTCAAAGGATTAGCAGAGATCGGCGCGTATGGACCATCTCTACCAACTAAATATGGCTGTGGTGGAATGGATGAGATCGCTTACGGTGTGATCATGCAGGAACTGGAGCGTTGTGATTCTGGATTGCGTTCAATGGCATCTGTTCAGGGATCACTTGTAATGTATCCAATCTACAAATTCGGTAGTGAAGAGCAAAGAATGAAATATCTTCCAAAACTTGCTTCTGGTGAGTTTATCGGATGTTTCGGTCTAACTGAGCCTGATCACGGATCAAACCCAGGCGGGATGATCACTAATATCAAAGATGACGGTGATGCATATATCCTAAATGGAGCAAAAATGTGGATTACAAACTCACCTGTTGCGGATATCGCAGTAGTTTGGGCTAAGGATGAAGAGGGAATCATCAGAGGTGTTATCGTTGAAAAAGATATGCCTGGTTTCTCTGCACCTGAAATTCACGGTAAGCTATCGTTGAGAGCTTCTATTACTGGAGAGCTTGTTTTCGAAGATGTTCGTGTACCAAAAGAAAATGTACTACCTGGTGTTCAAGGACTAAAAGGACCTTTGAGCTGTCTTTCTAAGGCACGTTACGGTATTGCATGGGGTGCTATCGGTGCTGCACTTGATTGCTACGATTCAGCATTAAGATACTCTAAAGAAAGAGAGCAGTTTGGCAAGCCTATCGCAGGATTCCAGCTTACTCAGAAGAAACTTGCGGAAATGATTACTGAAATCACTAAGGCACAAATGCTGACTTGGAGATTAGGTACTCTTGCAAACGAGGGAAGAGCAACTCCAGCTATGATCTCAATGGCTAAGCGTAATAATGTACACATGGCTTTAGAGATTGCAAGAGAAGCAAGACAAATACATGGTGGTATGGGTATTACGAATGAGTACCCAATCATGAGACATATGATGAACTTAGAGACTGTATTGACATACGAAGGAACGCATGACATTCACTTGTTAATAACAGGTATGGATGTTACTGGTTTGAACGCATTCAAATAACAGTTTAATCATATTTAAGTTGCCTGATTTGTGTACACAGCAAGACTGCTGACTTGCAAATTCAGGCGACTTTCTTTTTTTAGTTACTGAAAAATAAAAACATAGGCATCATTTAAGCCTATTTTTTTTTAACTTATCAAATATCCGGTTCTTATAATCGTTACATCTTAAATAAATCAACCAGTCGTAAACCAGAAGATGTTGAAAATTATCTCAATAATTCCAACTTTGCTTTTAGTAAGCACCCTTTGCATTGCTCAGGATCAACCTATAGAATTGATCAATCCGTCATTTGAAGACCTTCCAGGTGTAGAAAAAGTACCCTACGGTTGGAATGATTGTGGATTTGCAGAAGAGACTCCTCCAGATATTCATCCAAGTTCAGATGTAAACAACCCTTTTTTTGGAGTAAAAAACAGACCTCAGGATGGAGCTTCTTACCTAGGATTAGTGGTTCGAGATAACGATACCTATGAAGGGATTAGTCAGCGCTTAAGAAGTCCTATGCTTGCTGGAAAATGTTATCAGTTTAGTATTTACCTGTCAAAGTCAAAAAATTACCTGAGCTTAAACAGTGAGCTCACCGTAAGAGAACAATTTACAACGCCAATAGTACTTCAAGTATATGGTGGTTCTTCCCTCTGTGATAAAAAACAACTGCTTGCGCAAAGTAATATCATAACCAGCAATCGTTGGATCAGGTATGATTTCAACTTTACGCCGGAACATAATTTAGATTATCTGTTACTGCAAGCATTCTATAGTAATACTGTAACTCTTTTCCCTTTCAATGGACACGTGTTAGTTGATAATGCATCTGCGATCATACCGGTACCTTGTGAGGAAGAAGTACTAGATATCAAAACTTTAGTGACGACTGAAAAAGGTATTCCAGAGACACCGGAAACACCTGCAACACCTCAAACACCTCAAACACCTGCAGGCAAAAGCACTGAGTCTACTATTGCGAAAGCTGAAATAAAAGAACCAGTAACACAGGTAACTAAACCATCTTCTGGAAGCACTAAAGCCAAAATCAACAAAGAACTTGATATTAAGCGGATTGAGGTCGGTAAAAAGATCGAGCTTAAGGCTTTATATTTTAATGACGACTCCTCAGTTATTACTAATCAATCTATTCCTGCACTAGACGAGCTCTATGAGTTTTTGGCTTCCAATTCAAATGTTTGGATTGAAGTTGGAGGTCACACCAACAATAGACCTCCTGACTATTACTGTGATAAATTATCTAGATCCAGAGCAAAGTCTGTACATGATTATTTATTGAAGAAAGGAATAAGTTCTTATCGTCTCCAATTTAGAGGTTATGGGAAAAGACAACCCATAGCAACCAACGAAACCGATGAAGGCAGAAAGAAAAATCAACGGGTGGAAATAAAGATTCTTTCCATTAATTAATGCCTTATTTAAACTATGAATACATTTAGGGAAATCCCAACAGCGGATATCTCAACATTTAAACAGAACCTCATCAGGTTCATGGATAATCAGGACTATTCCTGCATTTTAGATTCCAATAACTATAGCGATGATACCTATGGAGCATATGATTGCCTAGTAGCCTGGGGAAAGAAAGACCTTCTTGCTATTCAGGAAAGTAAAGGTGCATTTGCGCAATTGGAAGACTTTTTGAAACAGTATTCTAAGGAATGGGCATTTGGCTATTTGGGATATGATTTAAAAAATGATTTAGAAGATCTAAAGAGTTGTAATACACACTGGTCTAAATTCCCTGAAAGCTATTTCTTTATTCCAGAGCATATCGTCCTTTTCAAAGGTAATAAACTCACTTGTTCACAAGGAATCGATCCAAAATCCTTTATTGATATGATCGGTCAGTATGAAGATGAAACAAAAGAGTTCTCTACCCCCGTACTGCATCCTGCTACTCCTAAATTAGAATATTTGGAGACTGTTCAAAAAATTAAAGACCACATACTGGAAGGAGATATTTATGAAATGAATTATTGTGTTGAGTTTACGGTAAGTAAGCTAGACAGACCAGCTGCTGATTTATTTAACGACCTCAATAACCGCGCTAAAGCTCCTTTCTCCGCGTTCTTAAAGATAAAAAATCAGTGTATTCTATCTGTTAGTCCAGAGCGTTACTTAAAGAAAACGGGCAATAAATTGGTATCTCAACCCATCAAAGGAACAGCTCCAAGACATCAGGATTATTCTCTAGATCAAATTTCAAAAGAGAAACTAAGGAAGTCTGAAAAGGACCAAGCTGAAAATGTAATGATCGTGGATCTTGTCCGTAATGATCTTGCAAAGGTATCCAATACCGGATCTGTAAAAGTAGATGAACTCTTTGGAATCTATCCGTTCAATACGGTCTATCAAATGATCTCAACGATAAGCTCAGATTTGAAGGAAGGTTACGGTGGTTTGGATGCTATAAAAGCGTCTTTCCCTATGGGTTCAATGACTGGTGCACCGAAGCATCGAAGCATGCAATTAATTGATAAATACGAAAACAGCAAGCGTGGGGTGTATTCTGGAGCAATCGGTTATTTCGATCCAAATGGAGATTTTGATTTTAACGTAGTGATCCGCTCTTTACTACTTGATAAAGAACAGCAAAAAGCGAGTTTTTCTGTTGGTGGTGCAATTGTTTATGACTCTTCTCCTGAAGGAGAATACGAAGAGTGCCTTGTCAAAGCAAAGGCACTGCTTGAATCTCTGGGGCTACCTATACAGTTTGATAAGTAAATCCCAGTTTATTTAAAATGTCCCAATAATCCGGGAAGGATTTTTCAACGACATTGGGTTCCAGAATTTGTACTTCCTTTTTCAAACCCAGAATTGCAAAAGACATAGCCATTCTATGATCCTCATAGGTTTCTATGATCGGCAAATCCAAGACTGCTGTATCCACCTGTTTAAGATGAAAATGAACATCATCATCTGACACCATTCCCCATCCAATCTTTGCAAGTTCGATCTGCAAGGCTTTAATTCTGTCAGTTTCTTTTATGCGAAGACTTTCTAGACCAGTAAACACCGCTTCCTGCCTCAGCATAGCCAAAACAACAGCAAAGGTCTGAGCTGTATCTGGAATTTCAGAAAAATCTATTTGCCAAACATCCATAGGTTGGAATCCCTTTGAGACAACACGCACTCCTGTTGATTCTTGGGTACTTCCCACGCCAAGTTTTTCAAAAAGGACGGCTATTCCAGAATCTCCCTGAATAGAATCCAATTGTAGTCCCTTCAGTAAGAGATCAGAACCAGGGGTAATTGCAACTAGGCCATAGAAATAGGAAGCACCTGACCAATCACCTTCTACCTCCAAGTTAGGCCCATTATAATTTCCTTCCTTGATGTGTATATCATTACCTTCGAAAGTTGCCTCTATTCCAAATTTTCGCATTAGGGAAAGTGTCATCTCCAAGTATGGTCTTGAAGAGATTTTTCCAGTAAGATTAATACTCAAACCACCTTTTAGCTTAGGAGCCAACATAATCAAAGCTGTTATGAATTGACTACTTATTGAAGCATCGATTGAAATAGGTGCGCTAGGCTTTAGTTCTTTACCTGTAATATGAAGTGGTGGATATCCTTCTTCACCCTGATATTCTATCTGAGCACCTAATTTTCGGAGTGCATCCACTAGTGCCCCAATAGGACGTTGCTTCATCCGTTCAGAACCAGTCAATACATACGTCCCTTTTTGGATCGTCAAAAAAGCAGTTAAAAATCTAAAACAGGTACCAGCAGGACCTACATCTAGGATCATATCCTTTGTACCTGGTTCCTCTTTTATTCGCTTTAATAAAGTCGTAAGGGTTTGGCTGTCCTTGGCATTTGAATTATGTACTATATCAAATGAATAATCAGCAAGTGCCTGAATGATCAGCAGACGATTTGCTATAGATTTAGATCGTACCAAATCTACTGATCCGGACATTTTTTCTAGTGGGAATGAAACTATCATCTTTTTATAACCAAATTATTTCCATGTTTTCATCTAGGTCAGCATGTAAACTACGACCAACTGGACAATGAGCTGCAATTTTTTCGATTAGAACCTTTTCTTTATCCGTATAGTTCTTTGCAGGCATAGTAATTTTCATGTTGATTGCTGAAATTCTGCGGGGATCAGAAGCCATCACTTTTTCTACCTCTGCTTTTGCACCTGAAATATCAAGTCCTTTTTCTTCAACCTTAATTCCAATAGTTGTTAAAATACAAGCTGCTAATGATGTTGCGACAAGATCAGTAGGAGAAAAAGTCTCTCCTTTACCTTTATTATCAACAGGAGCATCTGTAATAATTGAATTACCAGAGCGCAAATGTTTACATTCCGTGCGCAAAGCGCCCGTATAGATCACCTCTGAAGTCATAATATTTAGTTTATTTTATATTTTTAAGCCAAAGTGTGTATCCTAAAGGTACATCATCCTTTTTATCTAATTTCAAAAATACATTTAAATCTATATGTACAAGGATAAAAAAGTGGCAGTTGTCTTACCCGCGTACAATGCTGAGAAGACCTTGAGACAAACTATTGCAGAAATCCCAACTGACTTAGTAGATTTCATCATATTGGGAGATGATAATAGTATAGATAATACTGTGGAATTAGCTAAATCACTCAACATTGATCAAATTCTCAGACATTCCATCAACAAAGGATATGGGGCCAATCAAAAAACCCTGTATTCAAAATGTATTGAATTAGAGGCTGATATTATTATTATGGTGCATCCAGACTATCAATATACTCCAAAGCTTATTCCTGCTATGGTCAATATAATTGGAGAAGGACTTTATGATGTGGTTTTGGGATCACGGATTCTAGGGAAGGGGGCACTAAAAGGAGGCATGCCAATGTATAAGTACATTGCCAACCGGTTTTTAACCTTTACCCAAAACATATTGGTTAATCACAAATTATCCGAATATCACACAGGATACCGGGCATTTAGTCTTGATGTAATAAAGGGGATAAAATTCATGGAGAATTCTGATGACTTTGTATTTGACAACCAAATGTTATCGCAGATCATCATGAATGATTTTGGGATTGCCGAGATCACTTGCCCGACGAAGTATTTTGAAGAAGCTTCTTCGATTAACTTTAGGAGAAGTACAACGTATGGTTTGGGTGTTTTGAAGACTTCGTTTATACATCTTTTGCATCGAAAGAAGATCTTAAAGAGTAAGCTGTATTAGCTATCTGGCATTTAGCCGCGTAATCATCTTTCTGCCAAATACCAATAAGGCAAGCAGCAAAGTATACGTTAGTGTTGCAGTCATAAACTAGTTCGATTTTTCTTTATAACGCAATTATCTGAATAATATTTAATCTGACCAATTTTTTAATATTTAATGTCTGAAAAAATAAAGAACTATCTAGAACACTTGGTTGAAAAATACAATAAACCTTCTTTCATAGCGGAGGATCCTATTTGTTTACCACACCGATTTTCTCAAAAGCAGGATATTGAGATTATAGGCTTTTGGGTGGCTATTCTAGCCTGGGGCCAGCGGAAGACGATTATTAAAAGTGGTGAACGATTACTGGAGCTTATGGATAATAGTCCATATGATTTTGTTTTAAATCACAGCGATCAGGATTTAAAAGGTTTTGAAAAGTTTGTACACAGAACCTTTCAACCTACCGATGCTCTATATTTCATTCATTTCTTTAAAAAATATTATCAGGAGCATGACAGCCTTGAAACCGCATTCTCAAAACACATAGCTGCTTCGGATACGAATGTAGAGAATGGGCTTATTACATTTGCAGAAATTTTCTTTGACGACCCCTATGCACCAAAGCGTACTCAAAAACATGTGGCAAGCCCATTACGGAAATCTACATGTAAACGAATCAATATGTTTTTAAGATGGATGGTAAGAAGTAATGAAACTGGTGTAGACTTTGGATTATGGAAAAATATTCGAACGGATCAATTACTTATGCCCTATGATGTGCACGTTGAGCGGAATGCCCGAAAGCTAGGACTAGTAAGCCGAAAGCAAAGGGACTGGAATACGGTGGTTGAACTTACAGAGAATCTTAAACAGTTTGACCCGGTTGACCCTGTAAAATATGATTTCGCACTATTTGGACTTGGAGTGCTTGCAAAAGATGATCCTGACTTTATGGAGTTAGTTTAGACACGCTCTAAGGCGAATTGCTTGATAACCATTTTTCCTTCCTTATTTTCCAAAAGTATGGTCGAACGGAAATTACCTGAATTAGTTCTAAGAATTCCGATATAGTATTTCATACTATTCGAATTGGACACACCATGGTGTAATTTCTTAAACCCACTAGGTCGATATTTCGTAAAGAAGGATTCCAGTACTTTTACAGCCTGATCTTTGTTGTAGACATCATCTACCCGACCAATGTTAATCTCTACCTGCTTATCCATATGATAAGACAATGCAGTAGTATCTCCACGGCGGAGTGCATCAGAAATATCAGCAAGATTATTCTGAGCAAAGAAAAAAGATGTAAAAAACGCCGAACACAAAATTAAAGTTTTCATAGGCTTACTTTAATGATATTTTTTCAAGCACCAAAATCAAAGTTACAGTATTTTATTAATGTTCACAACCTTAAGAATTGTTCATTAATCAATCTTTTTTGGTAAAAATTACTTTTAACTTTAACTATTAAACGTAAAACAAACGATTATATTTTCTCTTTGGCACTAACCAGACCACTCCAAATTATATACTTATCGTTTAAAAAAGTGAATATATACAGATGAACAAGGTTTTTGAAAACTTAGCCCTCATCATCTTAGATGGCTGGGGAATTGGGCAAAAAGATCATACAGATGCGATACATAAGGCACAAACACCTTATTTCGATCAATTATGCAATAATTATCCTACTTCCAGTCTTACCACTTTTGGTGAAGAGGTTGGACTTCCTGAAGGTCAGATGGGTAATTCGGAAGTTGGGCACCTTAATATTGGAGCAGGTAGAATTGTATATCAAGAACTCGCCCGTATCAATAAAGCCATAAGAGAAAACGAATTAGAAAAAAACAAGGCTCTGCAAGAGCTCATTAATCTAGCCAAAACGGAAAATAAAAAAATACATTTACTTGGCTTAGTTTCTGATGGTGGTGTGCATTCGCATATCAACCACTTGAAAGCACTTGTTGATATCTTCAAAAAGAATAATGTCGACAATACCTTTATTCATGCCTTTATGGATGGAAGAGATACTTCCCCAACAGGTGGAAAGGATTATATGAATGATCTTCAAGTGGCAATTAAGGACACACCTACTAAACTTGCATCTGTTATTGGCCGATATTACGCGATGGACAGAGATAATCGCTGGGAGCGCATTAAAAAGGCTTACGACCTAATGGTTCATGCAAAAGGAGATGCAGTACATGCTGAGGCGATCACAGACTATATTAGTTCGATGTATGCAAAGGATCAAACGGATGAATTTATTGATCCCATAGTAATTACGGATGATCAGCATCAGCCTGTGACAAAAATAGAATCAGGAGATATTGTGTTATTCTACAATTTCAGAACAGACAGACCTCGTGAAATCAGTATAGCCTTAAGTCAGCAAGACTTCCCTGAACAGGATATGAAGAAATTGGATTTGAATTTCTATTCAATGACCAAATACAGCGAAGACTTTAAAGACATTAAAGTACTTTTTGAAAAAAGGGATCTTCAAAAAACCTTGGGAGAAATTGTTTCAGCAGCAGGAAAGACTCAAGTACGTATTGCGGAGACAGAAAAGTATCCGCATGTTACCTTCTTTTTCAATGGAGGAATTGAAGAGCCATTTCCAGGAGAAGACAGAATTCTTATACCCTCACCTAAGGTTGCAACCTATGACCTTAAACCTGAAATGAGTGCATACGAGATTACTTCGTCTCTTATTGATCGAGTAAAAACGAATGCACCTAATCTGATTGTACTTAACTATGCAAATACAGATATGGTCGGTCATACAGGTGATTTTAACGCGGCTATGCAATCTGCAAATGCTGTTGATAATTGCCTGAGTGATTTGATTCCGGTACTAATGGAAAAGGATTATGGCGTTGTTATCATTGCTGATCACGGAAATTCAGATTTCATGGTCAATCCTGATAATACACCAAATACAGCCCACACCTTGAACCCCGTTCCCATTGTATTTGTATCCAATGAGAAAGGCGGAACAATTAGCAAAGGAAAACTAGCGGATATAGCACCTAGTATCCTAAACCTAATGGGCATTGATACTCCGGAAGAAATGACCGGAGATATAATAATTAAATAATGAAGAAACTATTTATCATATTTCTAGGCTTTAGTACACTTAGTGCCTGCAAGAAGGATACTTCCAATGAATATATGGGGGCGGAATCTTATTTCGACTTGCCAACATATATTGTTGAAGGCTTAACAGGAATAGAGCAAGACAGTGTATTAAAAACAATTTCAAACGGCTTGGACACGGAAGTGCTAAAGATCAGTAAGGAAGAAATGCTAAAATCATTAGAGTTCTTAAGCCTTATAGATATTAATAAATCAGCCTGGAAGGGTAAGTTTATAGTTGACAGTATTAGCTCAGCAGAAGGTCTTGAAATTAAGTATACCCAGAATGATCCCAATATCAATATTGAGGAACTTTCGATTTTGGATGAAGATAAGGATGGTAAAATTGATCAGTGCACAGTAATCAAGCAGACGGACAGTCCGCTTTCTTCCTGGTCTCAAAAGGTCACCTTCCATCAAAAGAATAAGCGTTTAGAAATACTTAATGAGCTAGATAAAACGCTGGGAAAAGAAAAAGAATCTTATATAAAATTGGCTTACGAATGGTAAGCCTTTTTTTATGCCTATACCCTTCCTGAATGATTCCCAAAGATGTATTAATGACAAAGGCCCGATCAATTGCTTGATCAGGCCTGAGTTATGTGGAGTTGGCGGCGACCTACTCTCCCACCCTGGGGGCAGTACCATCGGCGCTATGGAGCTTAACTTCTCTGTTCGG
>OMKD01000241.1 GCA_900299495.1 Sphingobacteriales bacterium | reverse complement strand
TTATTACTGAGTAAAAGCATTTACTAATGAAAATAGCTTTTTGGCAAATAGGAAAAACAAAAGAGAATTACCTTAAAACCGGAGAAGATCAATACGAGAAACGATTAAAACACTATCTCAACTTTGAATCAAACGTATATCCAGATATTAAAAATGCGGGAAAACTTAAACCTGCAGATTTAAAGAAAGCTGAGGCAAAAATGATTCTTGCCCAAATTCAAAATTCAGATCACTTAGTTATATTAGACGAAAAAGGAAAATCATTCAACTCCGTCGGATTCGCCAAATTCAATGAAAAACTTTTTCACTCTGGATCTAAAAGAGTTATTTATTTGGTAGGGGGAGCATTTGGATTTGACCAAAGTATCTATGATAGGGCCAATCAAAAAATTGCCTTATCAGAAATGACCTTTACACATCAAATGGTTCGCTTGTTTTTCCTTGAACAGCTATATAGGGCCATGACTATCATAAAAAACGAACAATACCATAATACTTAATGATGGACACGAATTTAATTATCATAATTTTTACCGCTGTTATATCTGTCTACGTAATCTACAACCCTGCTTACAAATCAAGACTCCTGCACTACCCATACAACATAAAGATGCACGGCGAATATTACCGATTGATTAGTAATGGATTCATACATGCAGATTATATTCACCTCTTTTTCAACATGTTTACGCTCTATTTCTTTGGAGGAATGGTGGAAGAATTATTCACTGCAAAATTCGGTATGTGGGGAGATACGATATTTGTATTGTTTTATCTTACAGCTATTATATTTTCTTGCCTTCCGTCCCAACGCAAACATGCAGATAACCCAGCATATGCGGCGCTTGGTGCCTCAGGAGCTGTTTCCGCTGTTTTATTGATTGCGATTATCATGAGGCCCACTATGACCCTATTGATATATGGCATACTACCCGTTCCCGCCTGGATTTTAGGAATAGGTTATATTTGGTACTCAAACAGAGCTTCCAAACAACAGCAGCGGTCTAACATAGGTCATGATGCTCACCTTTATGGAGCACTTTATGGATGTCTGATCATGTTATTGATGTACCCTGCCTCTTATTCAAGAATGATACAAGAAATAATTGAATGGCTTCCGATCTAAACAATAAAAACCCTTGGACCACTCTAAAAAAAGAGGAGGTTTATGACAACCCCTGGATTACAGTCTTTCACGACGAGGTCATTAACCCAGGAGGAGAAAAAGGAATATATGGACGTGTTCAGTTTAAAAATATTGCCGTTGGTATCCTGGCAATTGACAAACAGGGATATACCTATCTCGTTGGGCAATTCAGATACGCTATTAATAAATATAGTTGGGAAATTCCTGAAGGTGGTTGTCCTAAAGGAGAAGATCCGCTTGAGGCTGCGAAAAGGGAGTTAAAAGAAGAAACAGGAATTACAGCGAAGACTTGGACAGAACTTCAACTTTTGCATACCTCCAATTCAGTTACAGATGAATATGCAATCATCTATCTTGCCGAGGATTTATCCTTTGGAAAGTCAGAGCCAGAGACATGTGAAGAATTATCCTTAAAAAAGCTTCATGAAAAAGAAGCTCTTGACTGGGTCATGGAAGGAAAAACCACCGATGCAATTAGTGTAGCTGGCATATACGCTTACCAACAGATTAAAAAGAAAAGGGGCTTGTAAAACAAGACCCCAATGTACAACAAACAACAATATTTTTTTCTTTGGAAATCTGAAGTATTTAAATATACATTAAATAATTTAAAATATAAAAAACATTAAATTGTTTTATACATCTTGAGGTGTTTAATTCCTACTTCCTGAAAAGGCTCCCCTTCTACAGAGTAGTTCATTTTTTTATAGAATTCTACAGCGGTATCTCTTGCATTAAGAACTATTTTTTTATATCCATTCTGAGTGCAAAATCGCTCACATTCACCAACTAATACGGTACCCAATCCTCTAGATTGATAATGATCATCTACAGCAACTTGACGCATTTTTATTTCACCATCTAACTTAGGACTCAATACTAAGCAAGCGGCTAAGTCGCCATTATAAAGTAGAGCAAGGTGGTAATCCTGATATTCCATTGCTAGATCTTCAGCCTGAAATTCTAAACCAAGTGGTTTACGTAAGATCTTATCTCTTAAGGCTATCGAAAGATCATACATAGGAGTCATAAACTCTATTTCCAAAAACTCTAATTTATCCTTCTGCATAATTGTAAACACTAGTACTTAAATCTAATGCTGACTTCGCTATATCAAGTTGATAAGCATCCAGCAAATTTAGATCATCGAAAAAATGTAGTATTTGCTCCGTTGGCATATTTCCAGTCAGGTCATCCTTAGCCATTGGACAACCTCCATAACCTTTAAAGGCTCCATCGAATCTTTTGCAACCGTTTGAATAAGCTGCTTGAATTTTTGCTTTCCATTCATTCGGTATGGTATGCAAATGTGCACCTATTTCAATATTTGGATACTGCGGGATCAGACCGGAAAATAAATAAGCAATACTATCTGGAGTGGCGACCCCAATCGTATCTGATAGTTGTAGTATAGAAAATCCTCGCTGACTTAATTGTTCAACCCAATGCGCTACGATATCTACATTCCATGGGTCTCCATAAGGATTTCCAAACCCCATAGAAAGGTAAACCACGACCTCCTTCCCTGCCTGATCTGCAAGTTCTTTAATGCGCATCAGACGACCAAGAGAGTCCTCTATAGTTGCGTTCGTATTTCTTAATTGAAAGGTCTCGGAAATTGAAAATGGGTAACCTAAATAACGAATCTCCTCAAACTCGCAGGCCTGAGCAGCTCCTCTTGTATTTGCTACTATTGCCAGGAGTTTAGTTGTGGTATCCAAGTCTAAACCCTTTAGAACATCAGCGGTATCGCGCATCTGAGGAATTGCCTTTGGAGAAACAAAACTACCAAAGTCCAGGGTGTCAAAACCTACCTTCAATAACTTATTGAGATACGCAATCTTTTGCTCCGTTGGTATAAAGTTTTTTATACCCTGCATAGCATCCCTGGGGCATTCGATAATTTTAATCATG
>OMKD01000240.1 GCA_900299495.1 Sphingobacteriales bacterium | reverse complement strand
GTGGAAGAAGATCGAGTTAATATCAAAGCGGCAATAGATGTCAATACACAGAAGATTCAGGGGCTTGATTCACTTTTAAATATATGCTTCAATTACAGCGATACTGATGCTGATAAACTGGATATAAATCGTCATTTTATTCAAGTGCTATATCATCCGGAATTTCTTACTCCGACTGATTTGACCATGCAACAATTAAAGAATGCTGGTGGCATGCGCTTGATCAAAAGTAAGACCGCAATTAATGACATCATTCGCTACGATACAAAGCTGAAAAAGATTACAAATCAACAATTGTACTACGAAAATTATCAGAATAAGGCGATCGATAGAGGAACGGAAATCTTTAATATCCAGAATCTACTCTTTGTACTACGAAATCCAGATATACGTATCAATACCAAGTATTTTGAGCTATTGGATAAGGATGATTTGAAACTGAAGGAATTTGGAAATAGTATAGCAATGTATAAAGGAATTATAGAGTACTACGTGAGACTTCTTAGCGAGATGAATGAACAGGGAGATGTGTTGATGGAGACTTTAAAAAGTGAATATAAGTTGGATTAAGGGTTTGAATAAAGCCCAATAGATGTGTTATAAAGCATATAAATCAATAATTTTTTTCAACTACGAACAATGAATAAGCTCATTCAATTTATTAATAGTAAAGTGCCTTTAGATGAAAAGACTAAAGAGCATTTATTGTCAATTTGTGTAGAAAAAAATTATAAAAAAGGTGAAAAATTATTGAGCATCGGAGGGTACTGCAATTATTTATACTTTATAAATGCTGGATTAGTAAAACTGTCGTTTGAGGTTGATGAAGGAGAGTTTATCATGCGCTTTTTTCAAGAAAATATTTTGTTTACCGAATTAGAAAGCTTAACCACAAATAAAGCAAGTGGTTATAAAATTTCAGCCTTGGAAGATGTTGATTGTATATTGATTCCCTATTCTGAATTTGAAAAAATATGCAGAGAAATCCCCCGTTTAGCTTTGCTGTATAATAAAATGCTAACAATGGCCCATATTAATATGATGAATAGAATAAGTGAAATGTTAGAGTCAGATGCTAAAGCAAGGTATAATAACTTCCTCAATGAGAACATTGAAATAATCAATAGAATTTCACTTGGAGACTTATCCAGGTATTTAGGAATAAACCAAGTTACCCTAAGCAGAATTCGTAAGAAGAAATGATTTTTTAGCATTTGCTAAAAGAACTAAGCGGTAATACTCTGAACTTCGTTTTATGATTTTTTTAAAATTCAAAACAAGTACAGATGAATGAATATGCAAAGCTTAAAATTGTAAATAGTCATTTGGATTATGACAATGTAAGTCTAATAAAACCTTCAGCTCATTATTTCCTGCATATAGCGGTAGAAGTGGATAATCCAGGGCTGACTCCTTTTTTTATATTCGATAGCCCTTTGAAAAAGAAGGTTATTAAAAAATCTAAAGCCTTTTGTGCCAAACTATTGAGCGAACATCATGTAGTAGAGGCTAATGTTTTTAAAGCCACTTTGATACCTCCTGGTCGAAGTAAGTTGGTCGCGGAGAAAAAAGATATTGTAAACATTGCAAAGTATGATATTGCTATATTAATTGAAGTAGATTCTAAAGAAAAGTTATTAGCCATTCAAAATGATGCTTCTTTCAAGGAGATGATTAGCTTTTTGTCGAAGAATAGTAATCGAGTACATCAAATTGCTGCAAGTAATGCCAGAAGAATAGGCGCAGTTGATCATACTACTCAAGGTGTTTTCCTTTTCAATTATTTCTATGCAGAGGATGTAGAGCAGAATTTGGAAGTATGGAATTATACGGCTGGCTGGTTTGAGAAAGAAACGGATTTAGACAATTCCACCTTGTTTTTACCGCTGAAGAAAGATGATTCTGACTATGCGGTGATCAACCATTGCAGATGGGATCGTTTAGCAGATATTATTCCTTCTTTGCTATTTAAGAGCACCTTCAAAAAGTATGTCTTGGATAATTTTTATGAAAATAATGTTGGTGCAATGCCGATCCTGTACAGGGTAGTAAAATAAATGAACATTGATGCGAACAAAAGCTAGTGTCGTTTAGCTTTTGTCGCATCATTGAATCACTGTGTATAGCTAAGTCATTCTTGTCATCTGGTCTGTGATCCAGCTATAATCCAAGATGCTCCTTGTTGTATTTTTAGATGAAATTGATTTTTTAGCATTTGTTAAAAGAATTGGTCGATTATTGTCTGAACTTCGTTTTATAATTTTTTTCAAAATTCTAATCAAGTGTAAATGAATAAATATTCAGGATGCTTCTTTAGAAAAACAGCTTTTAAAAATGAATAAGAAAGTAGCTTTAATTACCCTCTTTGTTATACTTGTACTCGTTTTAATCCTTCACTTTTTGATTTTGACAGCTCAAATTCCCTATGATAAAGTTTGGGCAGGAAGACTAAATTCAGTTGAGGAAATGAAATCTTTTGAAACATTCTCTATACTGCTGCATGTCTTTATGTTAAGTGTTTTGTTTATCAAATACAATCAACTAAAGAAAGGCCTGATTAATAAAGTTGTAGATTTTTTCATCTGGCTTTTCTCAGCCTTTTTCTTGTTGAATACGCTGGGTAATTTATTTTCGAAAAGCTTGATTGAATTAATACTGGGGACTTTCCTGACTTTAACTTGCTCTATTTTATGTGTTATCATCGTCAAAAAGGAACGTAAGTCTAAAGTGATTGAGGAAAGCACTAAATTAATGGCTGATCAAAAAACATTATTGAGAAAAATTGATTTTGCTGATACCTTCTCTACAACTAATCGCACAAATTCTATTGAAGAAATCACTAATCTTATTTTTAATACAACTCCCAAATGGGTTGAGTCTTTATTCGTTCTACGGAATAAAATTGCAGGTTGGTTTGGCTTGGAAACAGACTTACCTCAAGATTATAATGAAAATTTTAAAGTTGGAGGCTATATCAACTTCTTTAAGATCTACTCAATATCAGATACAGCGGTAATTTTGGGAGCAGATGACTCACATTTGAACTTTCGTTCATTGATTAATAATGATCAGTCTAAATCGTATAACATTAAGGTAGTTACTTTGGTAGAATACAATAATCTTAAAGGGAAAATATATATGAAAATTATTAAGCCTTTTCATAGGCAAATTGTCAAGAGGATGGTTAAAAATGCGTATTTGGAAAATAATCCAGATTTAAGT
>OMKD01000239.1 GCA_900299495.1 Sphingobacteriales bacterium | reverse complement strand
TTGAGATAATGCCACTTCAATTTTACCTTGTGCAGCTTCCTGATACTGAATAGAAAGAGACTCTCTAATTTCAAGAGGAATAAATTCTCCTGGTTTGATTAGGTTAACCAAAACCATTCCAATAATTACAGCAATTACAGTGGTTGCAATGTATGTTATAAGTGTTCTACCTCCAAGCTTGGATAGTTTAGATATATCTTTCATATCAGAGATAGCCTTAACCAATGATGCTACAATAAGCGGTACTGCAATCAATTTTAATCCATTAATAAATATTGTTCCAAATGGTTTAATATAATCTATGACAAGCTTCTTAGCGGTATCGCTTTCACCTCCTGTACTATTATCAATAAATACTGCAAGAAATCCGAGAACGATACCTATGACCATTCCAATAATGATTTTCCAGTGTAATGCGAGTTTTTTCATGCTATTGAATCTTTTACTCAGTTAGAATTTTCTTTGGTGTTTTTAGTTTATTTGGTAACCATTCAAAAAGTCTTGGATGGACATTCGTTTTTTTCCTTGAATTTGTAAATCGTTAACCTCCAAATATCCATCGGTAGCCCAAATCCTAAGATAGGACTTTCCATCACTTTCAATCGTTGGAGTATTTTCAAATCTCGATTGTTTTACCTTTCTGCAAGAATATATCTTAAGCATTTTTTCATCAAGAGTCGTCCAAGCAGTAGGGAAGGGACTCAGTCCTCTAACAAAATTATAAACTTTGTCAATGGATTGATTCCAATTAATCTCACAAGTTTCTTTAAATATCTTAGGAGCTTCGGAAACTAAATTTTCATCCTGAGGAGTAGAAGTGATAGTGCCATTTTCGATATTATTAATGGTCTCCAGTACAAGATCAGCACCTATTGCCATCATATTATCATGAACAATACCAGCAGTATCATCAGGACCGATCGGAAGTTTTTTCTGATCGATTATTTCTCCGGTATCAATAGCGTGTTGTAAAAAGAATGTCGTAACACCCGTTTCTTGTTCGCCATTAATTACTGCCCAATTGATTGGAGCGGCTCCGCGATATTGAGGAAGAAGAGACCCGTGAAGGTTAAATGTTCCAATTGGAGGCATATTCCAGACAACTTCTGGAAGCATTCTGAATGCTACAACTATCTGTATGTCAGCTTTTAAAGATTGGAGTTCTTCGATAAACTCAGGAGCTTTAAGGTTTTTAGGTTGCAGTACCTTAAGCCCTTTTTCAACAGCATATTTTTTAACTGCAGATTGTATTAATTTTTTACCACCTCGTCCACCATATTTATCCGTAGCGGTAATTACACCAACGATATTTTTATTTGCCTGAACCAACTTATCTAAAGAGGCTACTGCAAAATCTGGCGTGCCCATAAACACTATTCTCATCTCAATATTTCATTTGCGCTTAAAATAATCAGATTTTACTAATTATTAGTTTTTTTAAGTTATATTCTCCTCAATAAAACTAAAATGCATATGCATTAAGTTTATTTTAGTATTTTGTTTTTATATATACATTTGTTAAGTAAATGAATTTTAATCTCAATTATAAAAATTCTTCTGATCAACTATTCGGTCAATGCTGGAAGTCGGAAAAAACAGACGCTGTTTTGATTGTCATTCATGGGTTGGGTGAACACATCGGGAGATATCAGCCTTTCGCACAATTTTTCAATAAGAAGAACATAACAGTTTTAGGAACTGATCTCACAGGATTTGGTAAATCATCTGGTAAAAAGGGGCACGGTATAGATATTTCTGAAATGAAATCTATAGTTAAAGCCAATGTCTCTTATGCAGCAAGCCAATTTCCAAATATTCCAATCTACATATTTGGCCAAAGTATGGGGGCAAATATTGCCTTGAATTATCAATTGACTGAATTTGATGAACGAGTAGAGGGGTATATTGCTGCCAGTCCATGGATTCAAACTGGATCACCGCTAAGTCCTCTTCTAATTAGTGCCGCAAAAGTACTTTCCAAGATTGCGCCAAAAGTGACAAAAAGCAATGATTTAGTTGTAAAAGGAATCTCTGATCTGGATAGTGAGGTTAAATTATATGTTGATGATCCATTGGTACATGATAGAATATCATTTGGCTTTGGTTACAGTATGTATCTTGCAGCAGAGTTTTTAAATACCTATTCAGAAGGAGGCGTTAAAGTAAATACGCTACTTAGCCATTCAAAGGATGATATTTTGACATCTGCAGCTGCCTCAAAGGCCTTTGCTAAAAGAAATCCTAATAAGCTAGCGTTTATTGAAAAGGATCATTTACACCATGAACTTCATAATAGTAGCCAACGAAACAAAATCCTTGAAGAATATTATTCTTGGATTCATAAGATGATGCAAAACGAAAACTAAACAAAAACTTAAATATTAACCTAATTTTATATGACTGCTAAAGAATTTATCCTTAATCTTCCAAATCGAGTAAACCCTGCTGCTTTAACTGATTTGGACTCAAACTTCCATTTCGATATTAGTGGACCTAACGGAGGACAATTTACCGTCGTTGTGGGTGGTGGTGAAGTAAACGTTGAATCCGGTCTTATCGGAGATCCAAAATGTACAGTAAGTGTAAGTGATGCTAATCTGGAAGCACTAATTTCAGGAAAACTTAATCCCATGATGGCAATGATGATGGGAAAAATTAAAGTTTCTAATACAACTGAAATGATGAAATATGCAAAGATCTTGGGTTTGTTGTAAAATCAAATTCTTTGCATTGACTCGATAATGTACAAAGGCCTCTTTTTGATTTCTTGGTAAATATTGGATAAGTATACACTTATAATGTAGAGATTTAAACAGGTGATGGCAAAGAATGTGGAGGTCAAAACCACTAAGAATGCCCAACCTGGAACGGCTTCATGGTAAGCACCAAAAATATCATAATTCGTGAATTTTACCAGGAGAGTATTCGTCAATACCAATGTTAAAATACCTAAAGACATTAAGAAGATCCATAGCATTAAGCTCCTTAAAAATGTAGAAAAAGAGGTAATTGCTAATAAAGATGTTCTAAACTGTTCTCCCAAAGTTCTATCTGTATGGCTTACTGAATTTTCTACATTTATGCAGGATGAATTATACCCAACAACTGCATAAAGTGCTTTCATAAAGCGAACATTCTCTCTAAGTCTAAGTAGTGAATTAAGAGCTCTTCTAGAAATGATCCTCGTGTTGTGTGCATCTGGATCTAGCTTCAAATCTGAATATCGGCTGAGAATGTAAATGAAAAGTTTATAAACCAGATTTGATATAAAGCCTAACTTTTTTCTATTTCCCTTTAAATAGACAATATCATTTCCTTCTTGACTTTTATCATATAAGGATCCTATAAGATCTAATTTGTCAAAGAATTCATGCTCCAGAAGCAATGTATAATCACCATTTGAGCGATCAAAGCCTGCAAGAACAGCATTATTGAAGTGGGTTTGATGAGATAAGTTTAGGATAAATGAGTTTTGCTTTAACTCATCGCTTAAGCCTATAAAACATTCAGCATGAATTGATTTGCCTAGATTATTTACAAGTATAAATTCAAAATCTTTGAAACTGCGTTGTACATAATCATGAATCTTAGGTAAGTCATGACGTAGTTGACCTGCAAATCGTTCACTATCAACTACTAGAACAACACTTAAGAATGTATTTACAGGCTTAATCTCCATAGAAAACTAGAGTTAATATTTAAGTCGGGACTAGATTTAATTATGTATCTGGATTAAAAATATAAACAAATATATGGATTATTCTACTCACCTTATTATATTAATCGATTAGAATGGAGATACATTTGCTATCTGCATTACAGAATTTACACAATCTACAATTTTATAGTCCAATATGTCTAAACCGTTCCCCATTTACTTGCAACATGATCTTAGAGATTGCGGAATTGCATGCTTAAGAATGGTTTGTAAACACTATGGAATGTCTTATTCCGTACAACATTTGAGAAGCATTTTGATTCCCAGTGGTGACGGAATAACACTATTTGAACTAGGAGAAGGAGCTGAGAAACTAGGCTTGCGTAGTTTTGCAGCACGGGTTAGTCTAACTCAGCTAAGTGATACAATACCTTTGCCTTGTATTGTCTATTGGGAAGAGAATCATTACGTAGTTGTTTATAAGGTTAGTAAAAAATATGTTTGGATAGGAGATCCTGCACAGGGCTTGAGAAAATTGTCTATCCAAGAGTTTTCAGAAGGTTTTAATTGTGTTGAAGAAGATGGCAAGCAGTTAGGTATTACATTGATTTTGGAGCCTGTTCAAAATACACAAGTCTCTTCTAGCGATAAGCCTAATATAGGTAAGCAATATATCAAGCGTTATCTTAAGCAAAATAAAATGCTGTTATTTCAGCTTATATTTGGACTCTGTTTTTCGGTAATCTTACAAGTTGTTTTTCCATTTTTAATCATGGGTATTGTGGATGAGGGAGTGAGTAGTCAGGATTATTCGTTCATTAAATTGGTGGCGATAGCATGGCTAATCCTTTATTTAAGTCAGGTTCTCATTGAACATTTAAGACAAAAAATATTCCTTCAAATAGGTGCAAGAACGAACTTAAGCCTGGTTAGTGATTATCTTATCCGACTATTTAAAATGCCAATCGATTTCTTTACAGGAAGACATGCTGCTGATATTACAAGACGATTATATGATGGTGAGCGTGTAGAACGGATGCTTACAACCTCCTTTCTGCCAGGCACTTTTTCAATAATTGGGATAATGCTGACAGCTTCAGTACTAGCTTATTTTAACCTTGCTGTTTTCCTAGTTTTTGTTGTTGGTCTATTACTTTATTTCTTGGTCGTTCTACTTACTGTAGA
>OMKD01000238.1 GCA_900299495.1 Sphingobacteriales bacterium | reverse complement strand
TCAATAGGAATTGGATAGAAATCAGAATCTCCTAAATAATTGGCACGATCTTCATATGCAATTCGCATCGTCTCTGTTAGGGCATTTATGGCTTCAGGGGATTGAAAAGCGTGCTCCTCAAGTTTTAAGTTATCAAGCATACTTAACATTTGGATTAAGGCAATACCGCCTGAAGATGATGGAGGCATTGAAATAATATCATATTCCATGAAAGATCCCTGTAAAGGTGTTCTCCATACTGGAGCATAGTTTTTCAAATCTTCAAGACTAATCAATCCATTGGATCGTTCCATCTCCTCAACAATAAGTTGAGCTGTTTCACCTTCATAGAATCCCTTAGTCCCCTGATCCATTATTCTTTTCAGACTTTTAGCAAGATCTTTTTGTACAAGTGTATCTCCTTCAGACCAGTTTGCTGTTTCAATAAATTGATTGGAAGTAGTATTGTGCTCCAGGAAATCAGGTCTGTATGTATTTAGTCGATCTGCCTCAGACTGAGAGATAGCAAATCCATTATAAGCAAGCTCATAAGCAGGCTTGATTAAATCTTCAAAGTTTTCAAAGGATCCAAGGCGGTCGTATATCTCGAAAAGTCCTGCCACTGTTCCAGGAACTCCGACTGCAAGATGCCCGTAGCTACTTGCTTTTGGAATTACATTACCTTCTTCATCGAGGTACATATCCTTGGATGCATTTGAAGGTGCTTTTTCTCTGAAATCCAATGCAAGATTAGATCCATCATTTAGTCTTGCAACTAAAAAACCACCTCCTCCGATATTTCCGGCACGTGGATAAACAACAGCAAGAGCAAACTGACTAGCTACCATGGCATCATAAGCATTTCCTCCTTGCTCCAGTATTTGAAGACCGGCTTTGGTTGCCAATGGATGTGCGCTAACGACCATACCGTCAATAGCTTTGGCTGTCTTTTGAATTTCTGATTGAGTGGAATCAGTTGAATTGGATTGATTTTCTGTTTTCTGGTCAGTACATGCAAGTAAGCATATAGCGAATAGAATCGTAAAAAGGATTCGCATAAGTTGTGTAATGGATTTAGTTTTTCTCAATATACTAAAAACCGAAAAAAGGGTAGGGGATAATAAAAAAGGAAGGCCTTTCGACCTTCCTTTTTTAATTATTGATTCAAAGCTTCAGATACTTTTATCCATTTACCTGGGGCACTGGCAAAAATATCGTTTCGGTACATCGATGAACAACTGGTTGCAGGCTCATAATATGATCCTTCATAAGTTGCAATGAGTTTGGTATAGAACACTTTTGTATCTCTTCTTCCAATACTGAAGAAGGTATATACTCGGTCATCTCTGATATCTCTGAAATCAAAAGAACTGTTTGAATACCCTGAGGATAAATTGTCCATTCGCTCGTTGATTATTTCCCAACCGGATGGGAAGGTCTGGTTCAATGCAATATCTTTATACCTTCCTTCTTCTCCAAGGTGTTTAACCGTCACTTTGGCAAAGAATTCTGTACCCATTTCAAGATCTTTTGGATTGATTATCACTCCATCTTTATCTAGATACTCTACATTTACACTAAGGTTTGATGATTTTTCTTCTTCATCTGCCTGAAGTGGTTGTTCTGTCTTGACCATATTGATATACAATACATTCTTACCGGTGTTTTTAACAGTAATAGTTCCACTTATTGGCTGAAGATCATCAACGGTTACAGCTGATTTCTCAAATGTATAATTTGTTGAGGCACCTTTATTCTGGCTTAGAGTAAATTCAGAATCTTCTCCACTGCCAGTAAGGTTAATGAGCTGGCCAATTGATTTGAGTGATAGGGCTAAGGTTTGTGTATTGTAGTAATAGCCAGAGTTTAGTTTCTTTGCAATATGTCTAGCCAGTTCCATGGTACGTTTACCTTTAGGATCCATTTTTGTATAGATCTCTAACAATAATGCCTGATCTCTCAGTACTGAACCATAATAGCGATATCTGGACCTATCCTCATTATTCATATCTTGCCATCTTGCCTGACTTAATAAGGAGTTGCCAATTTCCTTTTGTCCAATAACTAGGTAAGCCCCAGCAAGCAGTATCAAGTTGTCTCCGGTAAGTAATTTAGATTCTTTGAGTCTATTCATTGCAGAAAGATCTGCTTCTCCAGCTAGTGCAAGTACATAGAGTGCGTATGCTTGTGCGTATGCATTACTTCTCTTACTGCCAGACCAAGTCTGGCAAGCTTTTTTGGTATACCTAACCCAACTATTATACATGTTTTGTGGAATATCAAAACCTTTCAGTTTAGCTTCTACTAAGAAGTGACCAGCATATGAATTGGCCCAGGTGTTGTAATAATTGTCTTGACCTGGCCAATAAGAAAATCCACTTGATGGCGTTGTAAATCTGGTCAGACGCTTGATCCCTTCTTTGATGTTATGGTCAATTTCTCGTTGCTTTTGTTCGCTGAGTTCCATGATATCAGTCAGGTAAAGCTGAGGGAATACAGAGGATGTTGTTTGTTCAAGACAACCATAAGGATATCTGATCAAATAATCCAATCTGTTATTCATATTCAAGTCCGGGAAATTACTAGCCTCTA
>OMKD01000237.1 GCA_900299495.1 Sphingobacteriales bacterium | reverse complement strand
TTAGTATCTAAAACTTGAAATAGATCAATATTAGCTGCTTGCAGAATCTCCATCGGTTGTAAATAATTTTATGCTGTAATAATATCTTATTACTTTTGATTATTATTGGGTAAGATAATTATTTTTAATATAGATTTTTCACAGGGATTAATTGCTTTTTTCTTGTATTTGTTACATCTAGATATTGACGAATAATATGAAACGTATTCTTGTTCAATTCTTATTAATACTTGCTTTACTTTTTGGGACATATAGTCTAATAAAAAAGAAACTTCGTGCTCCATGGATTGTTGCATTTAACCCTGAACGTATAACAGATTTTGATCGTCTAATGGTTTCAGGCATGGGAGAGGAGTTTAGTATTATTGGGATTGATGGTGCATATTGGCTTGAACTTAATGGCCTGTCTTACCCTATAGACTCCTCATTAGTACATCATTATTTAAGTCCATTGCAAGATCTGAGAAGTGGAAATAGAATCAAAAAAAAGCATTTTGATCTTTTGGAATCCAGAGGGTATATATTTGATTTCACACCGGATAATGAACGTCTTAAGGACTTTGGTATTTACCAGCTGAGGGGCGATTATTATTATCAATCCAGTATTTCAAAAGATTTCTTTAAGCTTGATTCTTTCATATCGGATACTATTATGGAGTTTTCTTATAAAACCTTATTGCCTAATGCCATAACATGGAACAATTATGGTATTGAAGGTTTAAAACTTAGACCCATCTTTAATAACGATACTCTTGATGTGTTCGAAGCAGATAGTATTACTTTGTCAGTATTTGAAGGCCTGTCAAGAGCTCTCGCTACTGATACCATTATTCTTGCTGATTGGAATTGTAATTTAGAGTTTCTCGATAGCATGAATACCGTGTTTGCCAGGTACAATGTTGCACTCGATACCACGATAAATGAAGTGTTTATGGAGCAAATTAAGCCATTCAACTCAAGGATTAAATTAGATTCAGTTGATGCGACAGTCTTATTGCATCTATTCGGTCTTTGATCGTTTTCTTTCCTGTTCGAAATAGTCTTCTACTGCATTGTGAAGGCCATTTGGTAAATGTTCGAACAGGAAGCCATGTAATGACTTTACGCCCTTATTTCTACTGTGTTTGTAAATCAAGTCTTCCCACTTTCTTTTTGAGATTTTTCTTCGTATTCTATTTGCTCTTAGGTTTAATATTGAATTGAATATATTATCATCTAGAATAGCCTTGTCTTCAACTAGGATTCTACTGGTTTCTACCTTGTTAGCCTCTAAAGTAACAGAATGATATCCACCTTCTTTAGTGAATAGTAATTTCACAAGAGGACCGCTAAGCCTGATTTCAAAAATAGATTTAGTATCGAAAGAATCTAATTGGATCTTAAAGGTTTTTAAGTTGTTTATCTCCTGTAGAACATTGGTTCTTTCGAAGTCCGATTGGTTGATTTTATTAATAACCGTAACCTGAACACTTAATTCAAAGGCAAGTGCAAGTTCAACATAGAATTCAGTAAGGAATTTTGTGTTACCACCCAAAACATATATGAACTGTTGATTCATTTCCTGATTCATTAAGCTAATCAGGTTTCTTTTAAGGTTGGTTAGTTGTTCCTCCCAAGAAATCATCATGGCCTCAATGGTCATTGTGCTTGGGTTTACTGCAAGGGTTTCTTTGTTAATTTGGTGTTCAAAGAAATCCAACTGATCTTTTAAGGTCTCCATTTGAGATTGAAGATTTTTCTTGGCATCAAATTGCTCAACTACAGCTTCTGATTCAATCTGATTTATTAAGCTTAGGTAATCTTTTGATGTTGAGATTTCGTAATGAAGAACAAACATTTTGAAAAGATCATTGGCCAGTTCTCCAAGTAACTTGATGGTTTCGAATTTCTGTAATAAGGAGTCATGCTTCTTAATAGCAAATTCAAGTTTATTATTTCTTACCTTTATCTGTACATCATAAGAGTAGTTCTTACTACTATCCAATAATGCAGAAGATAATGGGATTAGCAGTTGGTCTCTAATGGTTCGTTGTATATGCCTCGCTCCGAATTCTTTATTAAAACCTATTTCAGCTAAAAAATCTATTGCTTCCTTACTTGGATGTAGATGTAGTCTTCCGTCTTCAAAGCCCATTCTACCTTTTAGGTCACTGATTTCTTTCTCTACGATTTTTCTGGTAACCTCCTGGTCCAAGGGTTTGAACGGGATGATAGCATCAATTCTATTTATGAATTCTGGTCTGAAGTGCTTGGTAACCTGGCTGATTAGGTTTTGCTCAAAATGATCGTCTTGCCCTTGTGTCCCCAGGTTTATATAGTTTCTAAATAAATTTTCAGCACCAATATTTGATGTCATTATAATTAAGGAACTACAGAAGTTGATCGTTTTACCTCTATCATCTGTCAATCGTCCTGCACCAAGGATTTGTAAAAGTAAATCAAAAACATCTTCATGAGCCTTTTCTATTTCATCAAATAACAAAAGGCTAAAAGGGTACCTTTTTATAGCAGATACTAATGTGAATCGACCAGATTCTTCTGATCGCAATAGTCGTTGAGCATCTCCGTAATTACTGTATTCACTCATGTCAAAGCGAATGAATTGTTCCTTTTTTACAAATAAATGCTTAGATAATAGCTTTGCTAATTGTGTTTTACCTACACCTGAAGAGCCCACAAATAAAAGATTTGAGATGGGTTTACCGGGTCTTGATAGATCTGTCTTTATCAGGTTGGTAATATCAAGTATGAAATTGATCGCTTTTGGCTGCCCAAATAATTGATTTTTAAAGAATTCACTGACCAGTTTAGTATCATTAATGTTTGGGTTTAGGACTGCCGGATTAATTTGGTTTTGATAGCAAAATGCTTCCAGAACTTTATCCGCATCAAGAATAATTTTCTCTAATTTATCCTTGGATTTGCTTTGATAATAAAACAGTGCGTTTTGTATTATTTTTATAGGCATTTTGGGAATACCTTCATACGGAAAGAATCGTTGGCTTAGCCTTAATGAAACATTAGAGACCTCTTTGCTGATGTTCACATGTTTGTCCTTATTGAGTTCACTGATCTTTTTGAACATAAGGTCTTCAAGCTTTTGTTCAGAAAGCCTAGGTACCTTTACCTGTTGGAAATAGCTCAGGTAGTTAGGATTTACAGCTTCTATTTTTGATCGCTCTACATCTGTGATTTCAGTAATAATTCGGATGTCACCTCTTTGGATGTATGGTGCAAGAAAAGCACCTACACTGATATTATAGTTTTCGTATTTTCCAATGTTGAAGAAAGAAAATAGATCTTGAAAGTAAATGATTACTGGCTTATTACTGATTTTCTGACCTAGTTCGATTATTCCTGTTTGCCATGCAAAATGGTGCTTTTGAATTTTTTTAATAAAATTGGAAGCACTAATGGTATACAGATGATAATCTTTATTCTTTTCGCCCCAATTTTTTAAGGCATGCTGAATTGCAAGACTTTTACCTGAACCAGGCGTACCCTCTACAAGAACAGATCCCAAATGTATGTTTTCGAGGGCAGATTCCATTTCATCTGTGAGTTCCTTTTGCTCGTAAAGATTTTCGAGATTACGATTTAAAGGGGTAAAGTATTTTTCACATTCACCTATATACTCAAAATCATCCTTTGACTTGATTTCAACGGGAAGCATTGATTGTCCTAACTCAATCTTTGGTTGATTGAGCAAATAGAAGATTTGTTTCTTATTCTTTTTAAGCTTAGCCTCAACAAAGGGGCGTAGTTTTTCCTCTAGCCATAGCATAGATTCTTCATTAGCACTAGCGATGTATTCGAGGCCATATTGGGGAACCTTTACCAGTTTAAGATTATCTCTTACGATACCTTTTATGAAGGGGATCTTTATCGTAAGGTCTTTGAAATACCGTGATTGAAAACTGAATTCTTCTACGGAGAGGTTTTCGTAGTTTATAAATTCACCGGTTAATATCGGAAGGTTGTTTGGTTTTCTTAGAAAGATTTCGATTTCCTTTTGATACAGTTCTGCCCATTCCTCAGGAGATTCTACTAGTCCAAAAAAGTCAATATCATTAAGACTTTGAACTAGGTAATAGTTGTCATTGAATTCTATTTTGAAATAGTGGAACGGTATATTTAATTGCATTTTTTGTTTGCTTGGTGAAATTTCTTTGTTGAAAATGACGAAGAATTAAACTGAAATCTTAAGATCAATGTTGACAATGTAATAAAAAACTCAGAAAATTGGTTAATCATATTATAATATGAAAGATTAGTTTTCTAAATTGACTGAACATATAACTCAAAGAAAAATAAAAATAATTCAATGGCAGAAAGTACTCGAAATCCCAAAAAAAAGTATTTCAAGTATAAGGAATTGAAAGTCTATACTTCCACGGAATGGCTGGCGGATAATAAGAAGAAATATCGTCAGGTCTTCAACAGGTATAGCACGACTTATGTGTATGCCGAATTATCCTTTTTCAATAAGCAATTTGATGAGAATGACTGGGAAATTGAAGTAGAACTTAAATGTTTTGCTTTAAACAAAGGTAGACAGGAAATTTGCTCACTTCCCTTTAAGCGCAAGGTCTCTAAGTATGATAATGTGGTATACATTAGAGAAGGTTGGGGATCAAAGACCGAGGGCTCTTTTTGGAAAAGGGGGACTTATTATTGGGAAGCATGGATTGAAGGGGAAAAGGTTGCCACCAAATACTTTTATGTAGAGGATGCTGGTGACGAGAATAATGGCCTTGAAAATCCTTTTATGGAGGTTCAAAGCCTCAACTTATATGAGGGACCTTATGATGATGTTATAGATGAAGGTAGAGTTTACTATAAAGGCTTTAGCTCTGAGGAGACCCGTTACATTTACGCTGAAGTTGTTTTTAAGAATAACTTCAAAATCAGAGATTGGCAATGTGAACTTTTTGCAAAATTCTATAACAATTCTAAAGAGCTTAAAGGTCAGGTTATTCGATTACAACGAATTGAACCGAATAAGGATATTATAAAAGTTACTGCAGGTTGGGGGTCTAACGTAAAAGGGTCCTGGCGTAAAGATCTGTATACTGTAGAGCTTGTCTTTATGGATAAACTTCTTGCGGCAATACCTTTTACTGTAGGCGACACTTTTGAGGAAGGATCCAATGAGGTATTTATTCCTAATCAGGATTCATTATATCATAAAACCACTGAGATTGAGCTTGACCTAAGCTTTGAAGAGCTATTGGAAAAACTAAATGCACTAATAGGTCTTACTAAGATAAAGCGTAAAGTAAAGGATCATGCTCAATACATTAAATTCCTTCAACTAAGAAAAGAAAAGGGCTTTGAAGAGCGAGAACCAATAAATGTACATTCTGTCTTTATCGGGAACCCTGGTACTGGTAAAACGACCGTAGCTCAGATGATGGGTAAGTTGTATTTCAAAATGGGCTTGTTAAGTAAAGGTCATGTCCATGAAGTAGACAGAGTAGATCTGGTTGGTGAATACATAGGGCAAACTGCTCCAAAAGTTAAAGAGGCCATTGAGAAAGCAAGGGGAGGAGTTTTATTCATTGATGAAGCCTATAGCCTTGCTAGATCCAATGACGATACTAAAGATTTTGGTCGTGAAGTAATAGAAATACTCGTAAAGGAATTATCAAATGGTCCAGGTAATCTTGCTGTGATTGTAGCTGGATACCCTCAGGAAATGGAACACTTCTTAAGCTCAAATCCAGGTTTGAAATCCAGATTTAAATTGTTCTTTGAATTTGATGATTACTTACCTCAGCAATTGATCGAAATCTCTGAGTATGCTTGTAAAGAGAAAGAAGTTTCTCTTACCACAGGGGCAAGAAGGATGTTAAATAGGTTGATTACTAATGAATTTAGAAAAAGAGATCGCTCGTTTGGAAATGCTCGTTATGTCTTCGATCTGATTGAGAAGAGCAAAATACAGATGGGGATTCGTCTGATGGATGCTGAAGGGGTAGAAGAGTTAGGTAAAAAAGATCTTTCAACGATTATCAAAGAAGATATCACCAATTTGGATGAAAATAAACGTGATGTTTTACCAGATATCGAAATTGATGAGCCGCAATTAAAGGTAAGTCTTAAAGAGTTGGATGAACTAATTGGTATGCATTCTATCAAGAGTGAAATCCGTGATATGGTTCGCCTTGTCAAGTATTTTAAGCATTCAGGGAAAGATGTTTTGAATAACTTCTTTTTGCATACGGTGTTTGTCGGAAATCCGGGAACTGGTAAAACCACAGTTGCTCGCATTCTTACTAATATTTATCGTGCTTTAGGAATTCTGGAGCGTGGGATTATGATCGAAACAGACCGTCAGGGCCTAGTGGCTGGTTATGTAGGCCAAACAGCCATAAAGACTTCTAAAAAGATAGACGAAGCTGAAGGTGGTGTATTATTTATAGATGAAGCATATGCACTTACTTCAGGAGGTAAGAGTTCTATGGGGGATTTCGGGGATGAAGCTATTCAGACCTTATTGAAACGCATGGAGGATGATAGAGGGAAGTTCTTTGTTTTTGTCGCAGGTTATCCGGAGAACATGGATAACTTTCTAAAAGCGAATCCTGGTTTAAAATCCAGATTTGATAAGACACTGACCTTCGAAGATTATACTCCGTTAGAGTTGTTCGAAATAGCACAGTTTATGTTGAAAGAAAAGGGTCTTTTTTTAAGAGGGCAGGTTCAAGGGCAAATGCAGGACTACCTTCAGAAACTTTACGATCAACGGGATAAGTATTTTGGTAATGCTCGAACAGTACGTAAGGTAGTTGATGAATTGGTTCGAATTCATAATATGAGGCTTGCCTACAAAGTAGAACAAGGTCAAGAAGTGAATGTGAAAGAATCAATAACCATTGAAGATTTGAATCAGCTTATAAGCTCAAAAGAAAGTGAGATATTTAAACCTAAAGGTATAGGCTTTAGAAAGCGCTAATTGGTTTTTGCTGCAAAGAAGCCACTTATCCAGGGCTTCCATATGGATTTTACCAGTTTATATGATGCCCTGGATCTTAGGTTTTTATTCCTAAAAAGTATTCCGATATGAAATAGATCGATGTTTAACTCGAAACTATCATCTCGTTTAAGTTCTCCCCAGGCATTCTTCATGCCCTTGGACCAATAAATATCGTCAAAGACTACCGTACAATTTTCTTCATTCATATACGGTTTTAATCGTTCGAAATATGTTAAGGTAGCCTGCTCGTTGTGGTGTCCGTCTATGTATATCAAATCAAATTTCAGCTTGTTGCTTTCCAATTTGTCTATGTAATCGTCAAAGGTTGAATGATTTAAATTAATATTCTTTAAACCATGCTCAAGGATGTTATTTTGAGCTATTTCTAGCGTGTTTCTGCATGCCTCCACAGAATGGACTCTAGAGGATTGATTTGCAAATCCAAGATAGGAAGTACCTATTCCAATACAGGTTCCTAATTCTAGTATTTCTTTTGCTTGTAAATGGTTGATGAGTTTAAATAGAAGCTGCCCTTTATCAGGAGGGGAGGAGTCTATTTTTGCAAGTTTAGAGATTTCTCTTTTAGGAGATCCAGATCCTTCTCCAAACTCAATTTTATCGATTTTTTCTTTGGATTTTTTTAGTTTATTTCTCTGCGATTCAATAATCAAAAAAGCATAGTAGTTACTTTGATCTTCAAATACTCTTTGAATAAGTCTGAATGCAAAAGGAGCATGAATTTTGTAGATCGTCGTTGCACTAATGAAAAAAAGAAAGAATTCTTTAGATCTCCATAATAATTTAGAGATATTTATCATTATATGATTTATTGAATGTACTATAAACTAGAGCCTGAGTCAAAATATGAAAAATATATTGTTTAGTATTTGTTTTTTCTTCATTTCTTCAGCTATTTATGGCCAAAGTTATTTTACTAGTGCAGGTGTCAGAGTAGGTAATGGTTTTGGAATTACTGTAAAGCAGCGAATGCTTAAAAAAGTCACTCTTGAAGGGATTATCAGCTCTAATGGAGATTTTACGTATCTAGTTGGCTTAGTTGAATTTCATCAACCTGTATTAACAAGGTATTTTAATTTATATGGTGGAGCAGGTTTACATTCTTCTTTTGCAAATTCTAGTAGTGAATCAGGAGCTTTTGGACTTGACTTTATCGCAGGTCTTGAATGTAATATTAGTAAATTGAATTTGTCTTTAGATTACATGCCTCAGATAAATCTATCAGGAGGTGGTAACGTTATTCAAGGTGGAGCTGCCTTATCTATTCGATACATAATTATCAATGACAGGGTTTTTAAGGAAAGACAGAAAGCGAAGCAAAAACAAAAGCGGAAGGCAAAGCGAAAGGAGTTTTTTGAAGGGATTGGAAAAAAATAAAAGGGAACCTTAAGTCCCCTAAATTATTTTTTTAAATTCTACTGCTTTTCCATCTCTATCAAGCATATTGTCAAAAATGAATATGATCTGATCATCTTTCTTTCTGTATTTACCATAATATGATTCAGATTTGAAACTTCTTTTTAATTCATTTAAGAAGAAGTTTTTTAAAGCAGTTGGCTTAGCGTTCATTAGCATGCTAGCCATGTTCTCTTTGATTGGAAGATTTGGATCATCAGAGCTATACAAAACAGCTGACAACATGTTCTTCGAGTTGATACTTAGGATAAGAATTTGGGATTTTATTTGATCCGTATATCCATAAGTGCCAATTATATCCACGTAATCAATTTCTGGATCTGGCGAAATATCCATACTATTCAATGACAAGACAGCCTTATAGAAGATACTATCCTGATTGCTGCTAAGAAGGCCTTCTCTTACCACTACACGATCAGCGGTCTGCTTGTATACATATAGTATTTTGCTAATATCTGAATTAGTCTCTTTGATTGCATCTGTAGCATTTGCCGGTATTTGGTACAATTCATAGGCTGATTGTTCTACTCGATCCCATGCTCTAATAGTAGAGACCTCAAAGTCCTTTTTTCCTATAGACACCTTTACCGTTTGTTCTGATATTGATGAATCTACTTTGGATTCGCTTATCACAAATTTAATCTCATCGTCAGATATGTTTTCTATGTCACTAATGACAGGATTCTTTACTTCTCCTTCTACAACTGTCTCTTTGCTGCAGGCACTAAAGAGAATCAAAGTAAAAAGTATGAATGTCAATGGTTTATACATATGGTAGTGTTTTCTTAAATTTAATCAATTCTTTAAAAATCTATTGATTCTGTTGACTTATTTCTTGATTCGCTTTCATCGAATGCAAGTACAACTTTATAGTCTCCAGGTAACGTAGATAGGAGAGGAGCGATAAAATTTCGTATAGTCTCATTGGCTTTTTCTTTAGCCATAAGTCTTACGTCTTCTGTATAGGACGATTCTATAAAGGCACTTCTAAGTTTGCTAATATTTTCATTCAGCTCAATATTGTCTAATCCCTCAATGATACCTATATCTAGTTTGTCAATTCTTGGACTGACATCATGCGATAATATAGTAGGAGCTGGTAATTCGACAATGATTTCCTTTTGGGCTTGATTCATTTTGATATTGAATCTTTTATCCAAGTCAAAGCCAACCTTCATGACACTTAGCGCTGTGATTTCAATTTCGGTAGAGGAGATGTTGAAGCCAAATAATTTTGTAAATAGCTGCTTATTGATACCTTTCTTTTCAGTAATCTTAACCGTCGCCAGTTCAGCAATATATTGTTCTGATTTTTCCATCAGCATAGATCGTGATCTAGAAAAATCATCGATAGCCGCTGCTTCTTCCAATCTTTGCATCATTGGTCTTAGCCCTTCTGTTATGGCAAGCCCACAAGGCGTTTGAACTTTTTTGCCGCTCACCAGTAATTTGCCTTCTGGATTTGGCAATACCGAGCTTATAACATGACTGGTTAGAAAACAAGTATATTTTGACGTGATCTCATTTAAGGCATCAATCATGTCTTTATTTTGATTGGCATACCATTGGTCCTGCGTAGTGTTTTTGTTTTCCTGAAGCTTTACAAAATCATCAAAGTAAAGATCCTTTAAATATTGATGATGTTTGGCATATTCTTCAGCAATTGAAAGTCGTTGCTGGTCATTAAGATTCATTCGGTTTGCAACGTGAGTCAGTAATGACAGATTTATTTGCTTTACCAAATCTTCGAATTCAGTCGCGTATCTGTAAGGATTAGAGAGAATCATAAAAGCTTCCTCTTCATTGATATCAGGCTTAAATTCTGCAGGTAGATAGGTGATCTGCAACTCCTTAGGTACCGTGTTTATATTAAACAACTTATTCCTAAGAAAGATGAGTACTATGAATCCAGCAAGTGCGAATATTCCGTATTTCGCTATTGTCAGGATGGCTTCCTTGTTCATTTAATTTTTTATATAAATATATAAACAAAGTGTTATATACTTGGGGCGTTTTCAAAAAAAGCCGGGGACTAACCCCGGCTTTTTTTTATTTAATTCTGATTAATTCCTCTTTATGAAGGATTGTATCATTTTCTTTTATAATGAAAATCAGATTTCCTGAAGGTATATTATTCGGCATTTGAATAGAACCAGACTGATTCAATTGACCAAGTGCATATGTTCTTCCATTGATATCCATCAACTCAATAGACATATTCTCATTCCATTCAAAGTTACAAGTGTAATTTATGTTATCGGCGAATGGGTTAGGACCTATCTCTATGTTAAGCGCATTATCCAGATCATTTGGATTAGAAGTGTTAACATCACCGTAAACCTTAATTCCATCAACCATAGCCTCAACAATATGACCTGGGTCATCATCTCCAACTGTAAATGTAATTTTTACATTATCAGTAAGTACTATATAGTCATGAATATTAATTGTTGTTTCTGTCCATCCGTTTAACGATGATCCGAAAACAGCCACTTGCTCAGTCTGCAGATTGTTTGATAGTGTAACGCGAAGTGTATCATTTACCGGGCCACCATTTCCACCGCCTACCCAGAAATATACTGAGAAGTCAACTGTTGCTGTAGTATAAGCCGATAGATCCATTGAAGGTGATTCAAGAATGACATCGCCATTATCAATATCATTTTGTCCTCCGTCTCCACCGTTTCCAGTTACATAACATTGATCACCAAAATCATCTGAAAGATCCTCTCCCAAACAAGTCGTTTGATTCATAAACGTAGATTCTTCAGGAACAACGCGCTCAAAATCACCTGTAGATGCGTTACCACCGATATTCCAACCAAAGTCAAAAATGAAATCATCTTCGTATCCTTCTTCTAGTACAAATTGAACCGGTGTTCCAAATTCAATAGTTACATTTTCTTCGATTGTTCTGTAACCCCATGCACCTACAATGGCAGTATAGGTACCAGGGTCTGCAAAGATCTGGAAATTACCATTTTGATCAGACGAATAGGTTGCAATATCACCTTCACTGCTGATTAATTGAATATGAGAATCATTAATTGTTGAAGTATTTACATCAACTACAGTACCCTGAATTGATGGCTTAGGTTCTAGTTCTACATTCAATTCAGTCAATTCCCCATTCTCAAGATCTATAGCTATTGTTTGGGAAATATAGTTAGGGTGTGAAAAGGTTACTGTGTATGATCCTGCCGTTGCTAGACCTGTTTTATATGATCCGTCGGTTGCTGTACTGCCTTCATTAAGTTCTGTAGTCTGATTAATAGCAACATCAACATTGAATATTGGGTTAGTGGTAATGGCATCTGTAACAATACCTTCAAGGTAGCAAGCTCTTATATAATCCACTCCACAAACATATAATCCATTTCCAATATCAGTAATTAGTACATTGCCTGAAGGTAAGAAAGGATAGGCTCCCCAAGCACCTTGAAAACCTTGACCACCACCTAGAAAAGTATCATAGTTACCTACCTCAATTAGGTTTGCTGGATTGGCTGCATCAACAATTCTGCCACCATCCGTATAGTAAGAAATAATTAGAAAATCATTCCAAACGTGCACATTATGAGGGATTACATCTTCTCCAACTGTTTCAAGAGGTCTGTATTCGTCAAGGAATTCCATTTCACTTGGGTCACTTACATCATACGCTGCTACAGGTGCATTTGCAAGTTCATCCGTAGTATATACGGTCAAACCATCGTCTGATAGCCAAGCATTGTGGGTGAATGAATATGGAGTTGTAACAAAACCCAATTGTTCAGTATTTGATTTGTCTGAAACATCATATACACTCAAGTTACCATCAAAAATTTCTGAACTATATGATTTATTATCTCTTACATAAATGTCATGAGAATAAGTAGCTGGTCCAGCACCTGCATATTCTGGAAAATAAGGTGTATTGTTTAGGTCAAGATAAATAATACCACCACCATTTAAGTTACAACCTGCAAGGTATGCATAACCAAACTCATCGATGTATATGTTGTGACAAGTATTTAAAACATTATTTCCAAGAGCTGGAAACGTTGGATTCCAGTTATAATATTGAATGTCACCAGGTAAATCTGTCATGTCAATGATCAATAAACCATCGGTAGTACCTCCTTGGTCAGTGGTAACATAAGCATAATTCCCCCAGGTCTTAATATCTCTCCATGTAGAATTTTGCCCAGGTATAAAGAATAGCTCTGTTGCATTTTCAGGGTCTTCAAGACTCACAATAGATACCCCATTGTTAACTCCAACAATGGCATATTCTACTCCCGTATCGGGATCTGCCCATCCCCAAATATCGCTTAAATTTGCATCGTAAGAAACCTGCGAAAGAAGATTCATGTTAAATTGGGCATTGGTATTAAAAGACATCCCAATTAAGAATAAAACTAAAGTGTATAACTTGTGCATATAAAAATATTATTTAGAAAGCCTAAAATAATAAACCTTCAAGGAATTAGAAGGATTTGAATTTAAATTCACATTATCTGATAAAAATTTTGCCAAAATATGAATCAACTTAGAGTATACCACAATCCTAGATGTTCCAAAAGCAGACAAGCACTCCAATATTTGGATGCAAAAGGCTTGACTTATGAGGTGACAAAGTATCTAGAGGAAACACTTACAAAGTCAGAAATTAAAATACTTCTGAATAAAATAGGAATAAGCGCGGATGAGCTCCTTAGAAAAGGAGAGAAGTTCTATAAAGAAAACGTGAAAGGTAAAGAATGGTCAGAAGATGAGATTATTGACTTTATGCTAGAGGAACCAAAGTTGATTGAACGTCCAATAATTGAGCTTGGCGAAAACGCAGTTATCGGACGTCCTACTGAGGCTATTGATAAGCTATTATAGTTTACCTAAAATATTTCTAGCTATAACTAACTTTTGGATTTCTGAGGTTCCCTCACCAATTGTACATAATTTTGAATCCCGGTAGAATTTTTCTACTGGGAAATCTTTAGTATAACCATAACCACCAAATACCTGAACAGCATCTGTAGCAACTTCCACCGCTGTTTCCGAGGCAAAATATTTTGCTATTGCTGATTCTTGGGTACATGGTAATCCCTTGTCTTTTAATACTCCAGCTTTTCTTGTTAAGGCCTCCGAGGCTTCGATTTTTGTAATCATATCAGCTAGCTTAAACGAAATAGCCTGGAATGAGGCTATTGGTTTGCCAAATTGCTTTCTTTCCTTTGAATATTTAAGAGCAGCTAAATATGCACCGCGGGCTATACCTATGGACAGTGCTGCTATCGAGATTCTTCCTCCATCAAGGATTTTCATGGCTTGAATGAATCCTTCGCCTTCTTTTCCTAATACTTGAGATTCATGAATCTTACAGTTGTCGAAAATCATTTCTGCAGTTTCGGAAGCTCTCATACCCAGTTTGTTTTCTTTTTTGCCTCCACTGAAACCTACTGTTCCTCGGTCTATCACAAATGCGGTCATACCTCTGCTATCTAAAAGATCTCCTGTTCTGGCTATTACTACTGCAACATCACCACTGATACCGTGTGTTATCCAGTTTTTGGTACCATTGAGTATATAATATTCTCCTTCCTTTTTTGCTGTACATTGCATGCGCATAGCGTCACTTCCTGTATTTGCCTCAGTCAAACCCCAGGCTCCAATAAATTCTCCAGACGCTAATTTTGGCAGGTATTTGTTTTTAATTTCTTCTGAGCCAAATTGCAGTATGTGGTTGGTGCACAATGAATTATGAGCTGCTACTGAAAGTCCGATTGAGCCGCAGACTTGCGCTATTTCGTCAATTATGCTAATGTATGCATCGTATCCTAATCCAGATCCTCCATATTCTTCAGGAACCAAAACCCCCATGAAACCTAAGTGTCCCATCTCTTTGAAAAGTTGTATTGGGAATTCCTGTGATTCATCCCATTCCATCAGAAAAGGTCTTATGTTCTTCTCAGCAAAGTCTTTTGCACTCTCGGCTATTAAATCTAGGTTCTCTGTTAGCATAGATTGGTAAATAATTTGGTTAATAAAATAACTATATCATTATAATTGAAATATCAGCGATTTAGTTTTCTGATGGCTGATTTAATTGGTCCCAACCGAGTAATTTGACTATTTTTTTAAAAATTTGA
>OMKD01000236.1 GCA_900299495.1 Sphingobacteriales bacterium | reverse complement strand
GAAAAAATGGTGGGAAATACTGGACTCGAACCAGTGACCCCCTGCTTGTAAGGCAGGTGCTCTGAACCAACTGAGCTAATCTCCCATTGTTTTTTGCTATTGAACCTTTGTTCGTAGCGAGTGCAAATATATATTCTGTTTGTCTTTACTGCAAATATTTGCAGTAAAATTTGTGGATTTTTTTTCTTGAATTCGATTTAGCCATTTGGAATACAGTTTGTTTATATGAAAATTAGTTAATTGAATATTATTTATAGCTAATATTTATATATATCACCTATTCTATTTAAATGTATTATGGTCAAGTTGAAAAAATATCTACTACGTTTTCTCCTCATACCAGCATTGATCTATATTATGCTGACGACAACGCTTACATTTTTATTTAAGGATAAACTCATTGCAATAGTTGATCAGCAGGTTGAAAAAAATATAGAAACCGAGGTTAGTATTGGGGATATCAACCTTTCTTTTCTTACTGCATTTCCATATGCAGAATTACGAATCAAAGACCTTTATATAGAAGACAAATGGGAAAAGACCTTAGTGAAAGCTGATTTACTAGGTATTCGCATTGGTCTGTTTTCTTTGTTGGGTGAAGGATTGAAAATACAATCTGTAATCCTTAAAAATGGAATATCGAATATCGTATTCGACAGAAAAGGAAATGCCAATTTCGATATTTTCAAAACTACCGATAAAGATGCTGAATCAGATGCTAGAGATTTCAAACTTAAGATTCGCAAAGCGCTTTTAAAAAATATGAACCTTCGTTATCTGGATAAAAAAGCAAAGCACGATGTAAAAGTTGCGGTCCAGTCATTAGAAGCAGGAGGTGATTTTAGTACAAAACAATTTGACCTGAATAGTGAGGCCAATATGGATATCAATCGCCTAATGGTTGGGGGAACCTCATATTTGTCTAAAAAGGAATTTGCATACGCAGCAGCCGTAAATATTGATTTGGAAGAGAAGGTATATACTATAGATGGTTTTGATTTTTCATTAGATGGTGGAGCCTTTTTCTCTACGGGTGAAATAGTGGAGCAAAAAGATTACATGGATCTTAATTTAGAGATTGGAGCACGTGATGGTGATCTAGGGGCTGTATTTGCCGCGCTCCCTGATTTAGGACTTGGAGGATTAGAGTCTTCTGGGTCATTTGATTTCTTGGCTAAAATAAATGGTCCTTATTCTGATAGCAAGTCTCCAGTAATCGAAGTAAGTTTTGGGTTGAAAGATGGAACAGTTCGTTCTGAATACCTCGATATGCCTTTGGAGCGGGTAAGCTTTGAATCGGATTTCATATACGGTCACCCATCAAAAGATTCTAGATTGAATGTTGAAGCATTCTATGCTGAGCTGGATGGCGAATTCATTGAGTTCGATCTTGATGTCTTGGATTTGGATAACCCTGTGATTGATTTGAGTGCAGATGCTTCAGTATCGGGAAGAGCCATATCTGGCCTGATCGGAGATGGTATTAAAGCACGAGGCAATATCCTGCTAGAAGATATTAAAGTAAAAGGAAAGCTAAAGGACATGCAAAACAGATGGACAGCACACAGAGTACAAACGTCTGGTGCGATCGATCTTGATAATTTTTCTGTAAAAGGAAATGGTCATAAGTTGTTAATTAATAGTGGAGGTGTTGAGTTGAAGAATAATGTGATTCGGATTCAGGATTTATCAATGAATGGAGCTGATGTTGACCTTGTTTGTAATGGTACAATAAAGCACTTGTGGTCCGTAATCACCAAACCGGAAAATACAAATAATTACGTTGGACTTGATTTTAAGATTGATGGTTCAGCCTTAGACATTGATAACCTGATTAGTCTTTTTGGTTCTGATGATAATGAGGAGCAAGTGGCATCTGCTGATGCTGATAACTTTGCATTTTTAAAATCGTTGGATGGTACTTTTCAATCTACTTTAAAGCAGATCAAGTATGGAGAACTTGATATAGAGAATTTTGTCGGTAAACTCGAGTTTGACAGAGGGAATATTCAAATGAACGGTTCTGTCAGAGCCATGGAAGGAAAGTTAGATGTTGATGGGAATTTAGCTGCTACTAAGATTCGTCCTGTACTTACGCTAAAAGTGGATTGTGAAGGATTGAATGCAACAGAAATGTTTAGACAGATGGGCGATTTTGGGCAGGAAATGATTACAAGCAGTAATGTTTCCGGTAAGCTAAATTCAAAAATGGTTATGATCCTTCCATTTGAAAGGAGTGGGTCTTATGATATAGAGAGCCTGAAAGTTTATGCAGGCATAGGGATAGAAAATGGAGAGTTGAAAGGTATTGAGATGTTAGAAGATTTTTCAAAAATTATACACTTGGATGATTTAAGGCATATTCGCTTTGTTAATATGGAAAACTGGTTAGAGATAAGCAATGGTAATATTTACATACCTACTATGTTCATACAATCCAATGCAATCAATTTGAAATTGAGCGGCATGCAAGGTTTTGACGAGAATATAAACTATAATTTTAAGGTAAATGCAGGTCAGGTTATCGCTGAAAAAGTAAAAGGCTTTGATTCAAGTCTTGATCCTATTGCGGCTAAAGAACACGGCTTTTTTAATCTATATTTTAATATTTATGGAGACTTAAATGATATGGCTTATAAAGCTTCTAAGCGTATAGTAAGTGAGCAATTTGAATTTTCCGAGGAAAGAAAACAAGATGTTAGATATGCACTTGAAAAAGCTTTTGGCCCTATAGATTTAATCAAAGAACCTAGTCAATGGGCAGACCTTGGAGACTTTGGACTTATGGAAGGTATGGAAGAAGAAGTTGAATATATAGACGGTTTCTAAAAAAAGCCCTGATCAAACGATCAGGGCTTTTTTTTAGCTGTATTTGATACAAACATTTTTTGGTTCAGTAAAGAAGCGCATCGCTTCAAGGCCACCTTCACGACCTACTCCTGAATTTTTCATACCTCCAAATGGAGTTCGAAGATCTCTTACCATCCAACAATTTATCCATACAATTCCTGTATCTAACTGTTGTGCCACACGCTGAGACTTATTTATATCAGTTGTCCAAACAGTCGCAGCCAGTCCATATTCAACATCATTTGCAAGAGCAATTGCTTCTTCTTCTGTATCAAAGGCTTGAATGGTTACCACTGGTCCGAAGATTTCTTCCTGATTCGTTCTACATTGATTAGGTAGTCCTTCAATAACGGTTGGTTTCAAGTAATATCCATTTGCAAACTCACCTTTCATTTCCATTGGTTTACCACCGCAAAGGATTTTACCCCCTTCCATTTCAGCTAAAGCAATATAAGCGAGTACTTTTTCTTTATGTTCCTTAGAAACTACCGCACCCAAGTCAGATACAGAGTTGAAAGGGTTACCCACCTTCATAAACTGAACGCGTTTAACAAATTCATCTTTGAACTTATCGTAGATTCCTCTTTGGACAAGGATTCTTGAACCACAAAGACATATCTGTCCATTATTCGAGAAAGACGATCTTAATGTATGAATCATCATTTCATCAAAATCGCAATCTTCAAAGATGATGTTTGGATTCTTCCCTCCAAGCTCTAGGGATAATTTTTTAAAGTTTGGTGCTGCAACTGCCGCAATCTTTCTACCTGTATTTGTTCCTCCAGTAAAGGATATTGCTTTTACATCATTATGCTCCACAATTGCCTGTCCTGCTTTAGACCCTAAACCATGAACTATGTTTAAAACACCAGGAGGAAGACCTGCTTCCTGACATGCCTTCGAAAGTAAAAAGGCTGTCATTGGGGTTAGCTCAGATGGTTTTGCCACAATACAATTACCCGTAGCCAAAGCGGGTGCTATTTTCCAAGAAAACAGATATAATGGTAAGTTCCATGGTGATATACAGCCTACCACTCCAATGGGTTGTCTTAACGTATAGTTGATTGCCTGACCAGGCATGTTATGCGATTCAGAGCTATAATGAAGTAATGAAGTTGCGAAGAAACGGAAATTATCATGAGACCTTGGAATATCCACAGTAGAAGAAAGCGATAATGGTTTTCCAGAATCACGACTTTCAGCTTCAGCAAATAAATCCAAATGTTGCTCAATAATATCGGCAATACGCATCAATATTCTGAAGCGTTTTTGCGGGTGCATTACAGACCATGCAGGAAAAGCCTTCTGGGCTGCCTCCACTGCTTTATCAACATCTCTACTATCGGAATCAGGAATATATGAATATACCTGACCAGTAGAGGGATCATAATTCTCAATGAATTCTGTGGACTCTGCAGGTTGCAAGGTTCCATTAATATAGTTCTTGATATACTGTTCCGTCTTCATAGTGAGCGCTTTTATGGTGCTTAGAATTTTCCTGATGCGGTTCTGTAAATCACTGCAGAAAGTAACTGACCCACATCTTTCATGGTGTTTTTACTGATGATATCCATGTTGTCATCATGGGTATGCCAATAATGACCAAAGCCTGTTTCTGTTTCTACAGGTCTGTTTATGATATCAATCATCGGAATCTTCGCAATGGTATTTACATAGTAATGGTCATCAAGGATCATGGAGCTTGTCTCATTCACAAACTTATCTCCCATACCTATATCCTGCGCAAGTTGCCATACTTTATTCATAACTGGCCCTGCAAAGTACATGGACCCTTCTTCTTTTGTAAATCGAGGTTGTTCGCTACCTACCATATCCAATAAGATACCAAACTGTGCATTATAATTAGGTGTATGCTTGTTTTTAGACCAGTATTGAGAACCCAGGCAGTAGCTATCCTTTGATTCACCTGAAGAGTCTCCATAATCTTCAGAATCGAAGAAGATGATATCTATACCTAAATCCTCACTGTCAATTGGGTTCTGACTGATTACGGATGCTAGTTCCATAAGCACGGCTACTCCACTTGCACCATCGTCCGCTCCATCAATAGGTTTATTAACATCTGTAGATGTGTTCACTGGAGAATCAGCAAAAGGTCGTGTATCCCAGTGTGCTCCGAAAAGGATTCTTTTCTTAGCCTCTGGATTATATTGAGCAATAATGTTATTACTTTGAAGTTCATCTCCTGTGTATGCAGTTGCAACAAACTTTTGTTCGATTACTTCCCAATTGTAGGATTTCATAGTATTTACGATCCAGCTCGCACATGCTTTATGTGCCTCTGAATTGGGTACTCTAGGACCGAAAGCAACTTGTTTTTCCACAAAATCGTAGGAAGGCTGGCCCGAGAATGCTGGTACCTTATAGCTTTTTTGGACTTTAGGAGTTTCCTCTACGGGCTTTTTATCTTCCTTCTCACAAGAAGTAAGCACGATTGTTATCATTAAAAATCCTAAAAGATATTGTAGCGATTTCATTTACTCTTTATTGTTTTTGGTTAAAAGTGCACCCATCCCTGGGCTTTAATTTCATGAATATTTCCTCCTTTCGTATGCAGTTTGATACCATCCTCTTTAGGAACAATTTCACCAGCAATATAGATATCCGGCAAGAACTTTACTTTCTCGATATCATTCACATCAATAGTAAATAACAATTCATAATCCTCTCCTCCGCTTAGCGCAGACGTAATTGGATCTATTCCGAAGTCTATAGATTTCTTTTCTGCATCAGGGTGAATAGGAACACCACTTTCCTCAAGTATTGCACCCACTCCTGATTGCTTACAAATATGGAATAATTCAGATGCTAAACCATCTGATATGTCTATCATAGACGTAGGCACTAGATTAGCCTTATGGAAAAGCTCAACCATGTCAAATCTGGCCTCTGGTTTGAGCTGACGGCCAATCAGGTAACTCTGATCTTCCAGGTCAGGTTGTAACCCGCCTGGAGTTGATTGATAGATTTGTTTTTCTCTTTCAAGAATCTGAAGTCCAAGGAAAGAAGCTCCAAGATTACCAGTGATGCAAATCAGATCTCCTTTCTTTGCTGTATTCCTGTACACAACTTTATCCTTGTCAACTCGTCCAATTGCCGTTACACTTATAAATAGACCCTTAGGTGACGAAGTTGTGTCTCCACCTATCAGATCAACTTTGTAATTATTACAAGCTGTTTTTATACCCTTATAAAGTTCATCAATCGCTTCTACTGAAAATCGATTGGAAAAGGCAATCGAGACAGTAACCTGTTCTGGGAAACCATTCATTGCGTAGATATCAGAAAGATTTACAGCTATTGCTTTATACCCTAAATGTTTTAAAGGAGTGTAAGCAAGATCAAAGTGAATGCCTTCCACCAAACAATCAGTTGATATCAATCTGTAGTCAGACCCATTATCCAGGACAGCGGCATCATCGCCTACCATCTTCACTGTATTCTCATGATAACTAACGAAACCTTCCGTCAAGTGGTCAATAAGACCAAACTCTCCGAGTTTATTAACATCTGTTCGTTTGTTTTTTTCTTCTGCCATTTTTTGTTGTCCTTACTTTATAAATGTATCTGCTATTTTCCAAAGATTGTTGTTTGGAACTGGCGCTTTTATTTTAAGCATTTCTCCACTCACAGGATGTTCTACCTCAACTTCTGATGCATGCAGAAAGATTGAGCGATCTCTTTCACCTCGTTTAAATCCATATTTCACATCACCCTTAATCGCAAGACCGATATTTGCAAGTTGCGCTCTAATTTGATGCGTTCTTCCAGTAATAGGTTTGATTTTAAGAATTTGGTACTTATCCGTTTCTCCAATTTTTTCCAATTGAAGTTCTGCCTTTTGAGTATTGGGAGTTTCTTGATTGAATACTCTGGTCTTATTGATTTTTTTATCGTGCTTTAACCAATTGACCAGGGTTTTTTCCTCAGGCAATGGATGTTTATTGACCAAGGCGATGTAGGTCT
>OMKD01000235.1 GCA_900299495.1 Sphingobacteriales bacterium | reverse complement strand
GCAATTGCATACTGCACGATGTAGTTCAACATGTTGGTCGTGTTCTTCCAATTCTTTTCTGTACTCTGTGCTATTTTCCTAGGAATATCCAGGCAATAAGACTCTTCATCAAAGATTTCTTCAGCATCCAAAAGGATACTGTTTCGGTAATAATTTTCTACCCTGTGCTGATATAAATTATATACCTTTTCAAATGATCTTTGAGTTCCAAATTCTAAACGTCCCGAGAAAATTGTCTTATAGAATTCCATTATAAATAGCGAATATAAATTGAACTTTAACAAACATTAACCTACATCAAAACATCTGTGTTTTGAATACCTCTGTGATATACTTTTTTTAGGATATTTAACGTGGTCCGAATATCAAAATTGGAGAAAATAATTCGAACTAGCAAAATTTGAAATGTCTAATTCTCTGTAGAGTGTGTTAATTTTTTCCTGGACTATAAAGATAATAATTCTTCCTCAAACTTGCACGAATTTGCACTTAAATTCTACAAAAATCCTTTTTTGCAATATTAAATTTTTCAATCTCCCCAAACCGTACAACCTTCTGTGCAATTTTGACAAATATCAACACTTGCTCTAGAATGTAAGACCTTATTTCTGAATGAATTATAATTAGCGCTTTTCCACACTTCGTCGAAAGAATTTTCTTTAAGATCTCCCATTACATAGCTTGCATCCTTATCAAAACAGCAGGGCACCACCTTACCATCCCAGGTTATAACGGCATCATTCCACAATCGCCAACAATGATTAGATAGCTTATTTTTTATCCTCCATTTGCCAGAGGAATACTCCTCATACCTTGAGTATTCTGATCGGCTAGGAATAAGATCAGATCCATTTTCAAAATCATAAATCTGTGCAGTCTTGAATAGAATATTATCTACGCCAACGGCTTTTGCTAAAGATCTGGCGTCCTCTATTTGATGCTCATTGGGTTTGACTACCAAAAACTGCATACTGATAATCGGAAGTGAGCTCTTGCGCTTCTCTTTTACTTTGACCATCGTTCGCATACCATCCAGCACAGTATCCAAATTCCCAGCAATTCGATATTGCTCATAGACCTCTTGTGTGGTTCCATCCACAGACACAATCAAGTGATGCAGCCCTGAATCAATAACTTGCTCACAGACCTCTTCCGTAAGAAAATGCCCATTGGTAGAAGTAGAACAGATCATCTTTCGATCCGCTGCATATCTAACCATATCCAAAAAGGCGGGATTGATAAATGGCTCTCCTTGAAAGTAAAATGTAATAAACGAAGTATCGATCGAAATTTGATCTATTGTTTTACGAAAGAAATCCTGTTTCAAATTACCCGTCGACCGTGTAAACGAACGGAGGCCACTTGGGCACTCTGGACACCTTAGATTACAGGCCGTAGTTGGTTCTATGCAAACACCAAAGGGTTTTCCCCAATGAATAACCTTCCCGCTATATTTAGAGACATAAAAGGATAGCCAGGTCAAAAAGAAGTTCAACATCCTTCTGGGTGTCATCCTAAAGAGCACCAGAAAAAAATAATGAAGATCTACTCGGGTTTTTTGAAATTTATCCTTCAATTTTATTGTTTTAAGGATGAGTTCTGGTTCATATCAGACTCATCAATAGAAATTGTAGCGTATTATTCCTATTTTTATAAATATAATCTTTTTGGCACCAAAGCTCCAATGAGTCAGACTTATAAAATAGAAATCGAACAGTTTAGTGGTCCTTTTGACCTGCTTCTCTTTTTCATCGAAAGAGACGAACTTGATATTAACGATATTCCTATTGCCAAAATCACAGAAGACTTCCTTGCTTACATTAAACAAATGGAAGCGCTCAACATTGATCTAGCCTCTGAATTCATTCTTGTAGCAGCTACTTTATGTAGGATCAAAGCTAAAATGTTGATCCCAAGAAAACAAGTGGATGAAGAGGGAAATGAGATTGACCCAAGAGAAGAGTTGATCCAGAGACTTATTGAGTACAAAAAGTACAAGTCTGTACTTGAGGAACTTAGGCAAATGGAAGAAGTTCGGTCTAAGAAGGTACTTCGAGGTAATGCCATTAAAGAATTGGAAGATATAGCTACAAAAGCATTTGTAGATTCTGAATTGGAATCCCTGAATCTTTTTAAGCTACTAAAAACTTTTGAACGGGTAATGGCCAGGTTTGAAGACCGGACCAGTACAAAAACAGTTCACAAGATTCAGAACTACGGCTATACCATTCAAGGGCAGCAAAGTTATATTTTCAATATTATTGAACGCAATGAAAGAGCATCCTTTGAAGAGGTTTTCCAAAAAATGGAAAACAGAATTCATGCCATTGTAACCTTCCTTGGACTACTCGAACTTTTAAATCTGCAGGAGATAGGTATTGTTCTTGGAGAAGGCATCAATAATTTCTGGTTAGTACCAAAAACCAGCACAGACGATGAGCCAGAACCTATGGGAAGCTCAGAATTAATTGCTGAGGATAAAGTCCAGTAGGTCTTTCAATTTTTCATCTCCTTCCACCCACAATTCACGATCAGTAGACTCCTGTTCAGGATCAGCATTCAATAATTCCATCAATTCACTTACTGCATTTCTTTTCATCCCTGAGAATGCCTTACGCAAAGTTGGTAAGGCAGATTTGAAATCTTCCTCCTGGAGTTGGTCTACCCATTGATCGACAAGTTGCCTGAACGATCTATTGTACAAAAACAAGTCAGGATTAGAACGCAAAAACCCTTTCAACCAAAATGCAGTTCGTTCCCAATCCAAGGAGCGATTGAGTTCTTTTCGCATAAACCCAGCAACAACCTCCATCGCCAATACCCGTTTATCAAATAACAAACGAAGACTGGCCGCCTGAATTTCTGCAGATAATACTTCGGAACGAATCATAATTAGCAAAGCCTGATTAAACATCTTGTCATAATCTTCATTGCCTAAGACATCCAATGCATGATTGTAATCCAGTAAAGTATCCGTAAAAGCGCTAGCATCATCATCCGATACCCCACTGGCAAAGTCCGGTAAATAACTGGAGATATTAGGGATAAGTCTTTCTAATAGTTCTATGATACTGGACACATTGGTCTGACGAAGATCTCCATAACGAATCAAGCCTACTAAGCCAGGAATAATCTCCAGCAAACTTCTACTTGATTCATTGATCACCAATACATCAAACAAACGATCAATAATGGATTCAAAAACGCCTGACAGATTCGCTTTTTGTGCTGTTTCCAACATGTCAACGAGGATTTTTATATCCTCCGTTTTATATGCCTGCGCAACCAGTTTTTTCGCAGAAGCAATCTCTATACTATTACCCCACACCCCTGCCTCACTCAATTTGATCATCAAGGAAGGCATCCATTTCACAGACCAAATCTCTGAGAAACTTCCGCGTTTAGTTTCTGATGCCTGCTTCAAAGCTGCCAAGTTGATCTCCAAAATTAGTAGTCGATGGAATAAACGAGAAGCACTCAGGTTCGAATCTTTTCGCAAATCAAGTTCTTTTCTAATTCGATCCGATGAGTTTAACACAGCCCCCATTCGTGCCGATTTCAACTGCTTTTCAAGATCCTTAAACAACGGTGCGGCCAATATACTTTTATCAACCTTCCCAACCGTCTTACCAATCACTAAGTCCGCCCAAACCACATTGAGTATGGATCGATGCCCCTGCCCAATGACTGCCTGTATAGAATCCCAACATTCTGCAATCCCGGGTATTCGCCTCGAACGCATCTGTGCCAATTGCCTAGATAGGATTGCTGCATCACTGATTTGAGCAGGAGAAATTACAAAGCCTTTTTGTCGCAGTAAACGGCCCGCAAGTATTAGCCAACGATCTACTGCTTCCTCATTATAAACAAACAGATGTTCATACCATGCTGGTGAATACACCCCAGCTCTGTAACCTGAAGACATACTTATTTGCTCATAAGACCAGGGAATAAAAAACTGCTCAACTTTTATTTTCTTCAAGGGCTTTAGCAAAGCATTATCCGCACTTGCCTGCCACTCGGACCATTTCTTAACTGCTGGTAAATGCCAGGCACCCACTAAGACTATAACGCGCTCGAAAGGTTCTTTGGCTGCCGTTCGAATTTGTTTACGCATAAACGCTTCCCGCACCAAGGTCTCTTTATCCGTAGGTTCATTAAGATCCCTGAGGTTATCCATCATATATTCGATCAGGGGAAAATAATCGCCTAGCTCCGTGTGCTGTTCAAAGGTTTCGTTCCACCACTGCTCATGATCTCTGAATCCTGCCAATTGAGCAATCTTCAATAATGGATTAGAAAACTTAAGTTTGGTAAAATCTTTGAGCAATCCCTGACTGTAATTTTCTGAGGCTTTAAAATATGCCAATGGAAGATCTATGGCCCGAACTGTTTTTTTCGCCTTATTGGCCCAGGAAATAGCCTGCCACTCTGGTGAAAAAATGGTAAACGGGAGATAAGAAACTCTGGACGGATCCTTTTTATCGTGAACTAGAATGGACACAGGCGGCTTGATTAAATCACTTCCGATATGCTCAAAAAGTGCTTCTGTTTCGTAAGGCATTTCTACGAGGATACAATCCGGTTGAAATTCCTCCAAGAGATGCACCAGGTTCTTTGCTGAACCTGGACCATGATGCCGTATGCCAATATATCTAATCTCCAAGCCTAGAAAATTAGAGCTTTACAAGCATCATATAAGGGCTTCATTTCTTCGCGGTTTTTCATGACCACCTCCAAATATTCATTGAAGATAGCCCGATCATTCTGTGGGTCTTTTAATACTGCATTGGTCAAACCTACCGCCAAATCTTTATCGCTCACCACACCATCACCAAAATGAGTAGCAAGCACTTGTGCATTATTCAAAACAGATATAGCCTCAGCAGTACTCAAACCAGCACTTGGACTTTTCAATTTGATACTACCTTCCTCCACAATCCCATTTCTCAACTCTCTGAATACCTGAACCAATTTCAGTACGGCAGCTTCCGGTATAGCATTCTTTTCCAACTCCACCGTATACTTTATAGCATCTAATCGATTCTGAACAATCTTTACCTCATCCTTCAAATACTTAGGCAAAGGCAATTCCACCACATTAAATCTTCGCTGTAAAGCTGCCGAAAGCTCATTGACACCTTTATCACGTGTGTTTGATGTAGCTATTATATTGAATCCACTTACTGCACGTATTTCCTGATTCAATTCAGGGACAGGAAGACTCTTCTCTGATAGCACTGTCAATAAAGAATCCTGTACATCCGAAGGAATACGAGTCAACTCTTCAATACGTGCTATTTTTCCACTTTGCATAGCATACATCACTGGAGAAGGCACAATGGCATCCATACTTGGTCCATCTTTAAGTAGCGTGGCATAATTCCATCCGTAGCGCAAAGCATCTTCCATAATCCCCGCTGTTCCCTGAACCAAAATCTTTGAGTCTCCACAAATTGCTGCTGCAATATGCTCGGACACCCAGGTCTTTGCCGTACCAGGAACACCTACTAGTAGTAAGGCGCGATCTGTTGCTAAGGAAGCAACGGCAACTTCTATTAATCGTCTATCACCAAAGTATTTTGGACTAATCTTAACCTTAGAACCTAGGGGACCACCCATCAGAAAATGCACAACAGCTTTTGGAGATAACTTCCAATTCTCAGGCTTTGGGGACTTATCTGCTTTCGCCAAAGCAGCCAGCTCATCCTTATATTTCTCTTCTGAATACTGATGTAAAAAATTTTGCTCGCTCATTGGATTAATCTTTTGGTAAATGACCGTATTTATTCAACAGATGTAAAAAACTATTTCGAGTTGCAAATAATTGCTCAAAGCTTCTATTCACAACTAATTGCAGTTTATTGAGGAATATACTATTCACATTGGATAGAAATTCCAGTGCCTCATTGGCTTCTGACCTTGCTACGATATAACAAAGTCTGTTCAGAAATTGATGCTCTTTTCCATAAATATGTTCGGGACTTAGCTTTGTCAAAATTCGTTTAACCATATCCCATGGCAATGACTGCCAGCCTTCAAGAAATACATAGACCAGGTTTTCTTCATTCCCTTTAAAAAGGTCTACCATGAGTATTTCAGCCCAAAGGGATTTATAATCTTCTTGACTTAGCCCAAATAATAGTTTCGCAAACAGCTTTGCATCGCCGAGTTCCAAACGTTCATTGAGCATGAATTTAGTTAACCAAATCGCATGCTTCTTATCATTATTCTTATAAACATTGCTGATTAAGCCTACGAACATCTGGGGGACTTTAGCGACTTCTTCAAAGTTCGCTTCACCCAAAGCACTTTTCAGTGATCCTATATGGACAAGCTCAGGAAACAGCGCCAAGGGGGTGGTTTTAAAATGACGCTTTGAACGCCCTGATTTTTCCAGATATTCGTTCACCTTAGCAATTAAATATGCTGGTTGATTATCCTGTTTTTCCCAAACCTCTGCTGTAAATAACAATTGCTTATTAGCTTTCTCCGAATCCCTTGAATACCAGTTCTCGCTTAAATCTTTGTAAAGATCCTTATCTTCCGAACTTAGTGCTTTCCACAAAACACGCTGGGTAGATCGAAGCAGTAAATCCATTTCGAATCCTTCCTGAGAATTCAGCAGACTATCTTGCAGAACACTATTGGATTCCTCATATTCATAAAGCATCTCCAGTTGAAAATCTTCCAATAATAAACTTAACCACTTCAAGCTAATGGGTGATTTTTTTATCAAATCGTACAAATCTAGCACGAGATCTGTGTTCAATCCCAGTTTATTCACATGACAATAACGAACCAAGAACTTAAAGGCGTAAAAGCCATCCTGCTGCTTAAGATCCTGAATTTGCTCACCTATGATATCTGGAAGTAAGGATTTACTATAGGAAACAGGATTTGATTCAGCCCCTGTATCTACTTCTTCGAATATAGGACTACTTCGCAGTAATATACTCGCCTTGACCAAATCCTTAACCTTTGATCTTAGGTCCGCAGGGAGGCCCTTTTCCATACTAGTGTATGAAAAACCAATGATACTATCCTGCTTGAGTTTATTCCAATCGTATGCCATATCTAGCAAAAAAAATAGTAAGAGACTCCTTTTACCAAGCCTTTATCTTTGAGTTGATTTTCAAGTTCAATCTGATCCTGAGGACCAGATACTGCAACGAGTACTAAGGGGTCCTTCGTCTCATCAAGTATGGAGGGTTGAAGCATTTTATGTCCATAAATATCATGCCCCCACTTTGATTCAACATTACAGGTCCATAAAAAGCTTAAACCAGCAGCATTTAATTTCTTAGCAAGGTCTTTTCCCTTTTTTCCTGCCCCCCAAAGGATCAGTTGTTTGTTCGACTCTAAGACTTTTAAATAATGGACCTTTATATCAAAATAAGCATTCTGAGAGTAGGTCTCATCATTCCTAGACGTTCGACTGCTATGATCTCTCCATTCATGAACAATCTGATCAGAGGCAACAACCTGCATACCCTTTTCAAAAAACCGAAATACCAGATCATAATCTTCTGGGTATCTATTGGGATCAAAGGCGGCACAAGATTGTAAATCTGCTCTTGAGATCATCCATGCAGGTGAGGGAATCACACATTCCCGAAATAATTCTGCACGATGCATTTTATCATCTACAAGGCTATTAAGCCATGCAGCATATCTTCTGTAACCATCCATTAAAGTGGTATCCGAAAAGTAGACAACCTTGCCGGTCGCCACACAGCCCTCGCCATTATCCTTGAGTAATTGATACAATACGGAAAGCTTGTGGGAGGGCATTCGGTCATCGGCATCCATCCTGCTAATAAATTGTCCGGTACTGTTTTCAAATGCTAATCGCAATGCTGGTATAATACCCTTCTCATTATTGCTTAGGACTTGGATCCTGTCATCTCTTTCTGCGTATTGTTCTAAAATCAATTTAGAATCATCCTGAGAAAAATCATCCACTGCGAGCAATTCCCATGAAATAAAATCTTGTCCTAAAATAGATTCAAGACAGTCCTCCAAAAAAGGAGATGCATTATACACCGGCATAAGTATACTTACCTGTGGATGGCTCATGAATTCTATTTTTGGCTTAGTGCATAAATTGCAAAAGAAGCCAACCAGTGTGAACCTTCGTAATGCTCTGTAGCAACAAATGGTAAAGATGCATTTAGATTGGTCTCTGCCATTGACCTTAATGCCGGATAACTACCTTCTGTTACCTTATCCAGATAAAACAAACACCAGGCACGGCTCAAATTCAATCCATCCAAATGGACAATTTTAGGATCGGAACGATCACTCACATCAGCAGCAGATTCATAAAACTTCATAGCACTACCTGACATGAATTGCCTAAACCACTTCTTAAAGCTTCGGCTAGGCATTACCCTTGCCATAAGATTGGCTTCCTCCAAACAGGGCGAAAGAAAGTCTTCGCCAGAAGGCTCCCAGGTACATGGACAATTTTTATCTTTTGAGAAGTAATCCAAAGCTCTTTTTTCGATCATGTTTTTCAGCGTAAGATCCCCTACTGCTGTTGCATAATCATGGGCAAACGATAAACCAAATGCGGTATTTGGATGGACGCCTGTTCGAACTGCATATTGCTGAGTAGGCAAAAATGCAATGTATTTACCTGCAACTACATTTGCAAGCTCATTAATGTTATCATACCATACTTTTGCCTGAGGATCATCCCAGGTATATAATTCTTCAGCTAGCTTCAATAACCAGGCCCAACCATAGGTCCTTTCCCAACTAGGACTAGCTTTTTGAAAATAGGCTACTTCTCCAGCCAGATTTTCAGCAGACAGATTTTGGTCCAGTTTTAAGCGTATTTCTGCGGCTAATTCAATTTCAGGAAACTGTTTCAACACTCGGATCAACATCCAATGTCCATGTACAGCAGAATGCCAATCAAAACAACCATAAAAAGCAGGATGTAAATCTTTAGGAGATCGAAGATCATCAGCCGTTTTAAGTACCTGATTCAACTTATTGGGATATTCCTTTTGCATACAGTTACTTAAAACGGCTGATGATCTTCGATCTCCTAAAGATTTACATCCTGCTTTTTATGGTTGTT
>OMKD01000234.1 GCA_900299495.1 Sphingobacteriales bacterium | reverse complement strand
GCCCACTGGAGGCTTTATAGTTTATCTTTAAAGCGGCAAGTCCTCGTATTTGAGGACCATAATTCCATTCTCCAAACCTGAATTGTCCATTGACAGTTTCTGATAGCTGATCATATCTTGGAATATCAGAGGATTGAGAATATTGGATATTCAATCCGATTTCCAGATCTTCAGTTGGTTTGTAACGAAGTTTTTGAAGCAGATCTACCTGTTGATATGCTGTTCCTATCAAGACATGGGATTGATCTTTTTCTGGCTGAATAAGATCAACGTTTGCAATTATGGTATCCTGACCATTTATAAAATCCTGATAGGTAAACCTCCTCCAAGTATCCGGCACATCTTCGATACCTTTTCTACCAGTTTTCAGATTATTGAAATTGGATAGACTGATTATAGACAAGCTGGCAAAGCGTTTCCCACTGATTTCGTTTAAGCTGGATATAATTGTACCTCCATTTACGGAATTGTATGAAGTGGATAGAGAGCCGGAATATGTTTTAGTTGAATCTTTAAGTTTTAGTTTGGGATCGCAGGTTTTATAGTGTATTACTCCACCAAGCGCATCAGAACCATAAAGCAGTGATGCAGGGCCTTGAATTATTTCCACCTGTTCTAGGGCTTGATTATTTAACGTGATGGAGTTTTGTAAGTGCCCCGATCGGTAAATAGCATTATTCATTTTTATTCCATCTACCACAAGTAATATTCTGCTTGCTTCGAAACCTCTTAGGATTGGACTTCCTCCTCCCATTTGAGATTTTTGAACAAAGACCTTACCACTATTTTCAAGAAGTTCTGCGGGCGTTTGTGCTTGGTATGAACCTATGGATTTTGGTTTGAGAATATCAATTTGTTGGATTTGTTGAGTTAAAGGGCGTTTGTCATCACCAACCAATACAAATTCATTAAATAAGAAACTAATAGGTTCTAGGTGGATTTTTTTTGGAAGTGTTGCATCTAGCATCAAGTCAATAGGTTGAAAGCCATAGAAACTGACTATAACAGAGCTGCTATCAGGGAAAGTGGCAAAATCTAACACTCCACTCGAATCTGATAAAATGGAATAATTTAGATCATTTGTGTAAGCACTTGCACCAATGACTGGTTTGTTATTTTCATCTAATACTTTTAGCGTTTGAGCCTGCAGATAAGTTGAATGGTTCAGGCTCAAGAATAGAATAAGAAAAATTAACCCGTATTTGCGAGGCTTAACTTGCATCTGCTTTTTTTACCAAAGGTATACTTATTCTAAAGGTTGTCTTCACATTTTCAGTGGATTCTTTGACAAATATTTTCCCCTTATGGTAATTGGTTACAATACGCTTAGCTAGGGAAAGACCTAGACCCCAACCTCGTTTTTTTGTCGAATATCCTGGTTTGAATACCATCTTAAATTTGTTTGCTGGTATCCCTTTTCCACTGTCTGATATATCTATATGCACCCACTTTTGATCCGTGCTTATGCATCCACTAATAAGACCTTCTTTTCCGATAGAGTCCAAGGCGTTTCGTAGCAGATTTTCTAGTACCCAGTCAATCAGGTGGACATTTACCATTGCAAATACATCAGTATCAATGTCAATTTTAGTTTCAAACTGTACTTTTCGTGGAGCTCTTTTCTCAATGTAGGAGAAATTGTTTTCAAGAATAGGTTGGATAGATTGAAGACTTAATTCAGGCTCCGATCCGATCTTTGAAAAGCGATCAGCAATCAGATCCAGTTTTTTAAGATCGTTCGCTATTTCATCGGCTACCTCTTTAATTTCATTGTCCTCTTCTCGAATGAATTTCAAATGTTCTATCCAACCTAATATGCCGGATATGGGCGTACCTAGCTGGTGAGCTGTTTCTTTAGCCATTCCAACCCAAACTCTATTCTGTTCAGCTTTCCTTACGGATGAAAAGGCAACATAGCCAATAGCGATAAAGGTGGCTATTAAAAAGATTTGGATCAGTGGAAAATAGCTTAGATAATCTATAAATATAGACGACTCATAATATAGCATTTGGCCACCCCCATCAACAATAGGTTCTGCCCCAGATTCAATAAGTTTGTTTAGTCTGTTTCGTAAAAAAGTGGTATCCATGTCTCTGTTTGTGCCATAGTTGAGCCCATCAGTAATTTGACCTGTATTGGATACCAGAATTACAGGAATGGATAAATTACTCTGTAGTATATGGAGAGGCAAAGAATAGTCATCCTTTGCTTTTGGATTACTTATTGCGTTGAGTGCAACACGGATATTTTCCGCCCTAGTTTTTTCATCTTTGGAAAGAACGTCAACAATATTCTTGGTGTAGATCAATGAACCGATGATGATAACCATGCCAAACACAGCAAGAAAGATCTTCCACCAAGATTTTTTTTCAATAAGTTGTTTCATTTACCTAGGGTAGTTTTTTTCTATTAAACGAAAAATTCTGGTTTTGTTATGCTAATTACACCTAAAATAAGCTATATGGGGCTTAAGTTTATAATAAATAGCAGCATAAAGTTCGATTTCGCAAGAATAATCAATCTAAAATCTTTGAAAATGAAAGGTCTTCTTTAAATTTGTGGACTTTTTTGTCAAGGGTAAGAGACGATCATAAATAATTATTCGTTATTCCTCTGATAACTATCATTTGACCAAAAAAATTAAATCGATGAATATTGCAGTTGTTGGAACTGGTTATGTAGGTCTTGTTTCTGGTACTTGTTTTGCAGAGACTGGAAATAATGTGATTTGTGTGGATATTGATGCGGCGAAAGTTGAACGCATGCGTAATGGGGAGATTCCAATTTATGAACCTGGACTTGATGTTTTGTTTGAGCGAAATACCAACCAGGGAAGATTAAGCTTTACAACAGATTTAGCCGCGGCTATTGAAGATGCAGAGGTTATCTTTTTAGCACTTCCTACTCCTCCAGGAGAAGATGGATCAGCAGACCTATCTTACATCTTAGGGGTAGCATCAGATCTTTCCAAAATTATCAAGTCATATAAAGTGATTGTTGATAAATCAACAGTTCCTGTGGGTACAGCTGAGAAAGTTCATGCTATTCTTGCAGATAATCTTTCAGAAGATTTATTTGATGTGGTTTCTAATCCTGAATTCCTTAGAGAAGGGGTGGCTGTTGACGATTTTCTTAAGCCAGATCGTGTGGTAGTTGGTACTTCATCAGAGCGTGCAGCTAAAGTTATGCAAAACCTATATGCACCATTTGTTCGTCAAGGGAATCCAATATATGTAATGGATGAGCGTTCGGCTGAGATGACTAAGTATGCTGCTAATTCATACCTTGCTACTCGTATTACCTTTATGAACGAGATTGCCAACCTTTGTGAGCAAACAGGAGCAAATGTAGACCATGTTCGTCTTGGGATGGGTTCAGATACTCGTATCGGAAAACGTTTTCTATTCCCAGGTGTAGGTTTTGGAGGTTCTTGTTTCCCAAAGGATGTACAGGCTTTAGGAAGAACTGCAAAGCAGCATGAGTATGATTTCAAATTATTGAATGCAGTGTTAGATGTTAACGCTAATCAACGACTTAAAATCTTCGATAAGTTATCCAACTTCTTCGGTGACCTTAAGGGTAAAAAGATTGGTATGTGGGGACTTGCATTCAAGCCTGAAACAGATGATATCAGAGAAGCACCAGCTTTATATACAATTGAAAAACTTATTGAGGCAGGTGCTAAAGTTAAAGTCTTTGATCCAGAAGCAATGGATAATGTAAAAGCCATTTTCGGAGATAAGATAGAATATGCAACGGACCAATATGATGCATTGGTTGAAGCGGATGCACTTGCTATCATGACAGAATGGGCATTGTTCAGAACGCCAAGTTTTGATGTGATGTCGAAAGTTATGCGTGCAAAGAATATTTTTGACGGTAGAAACCTATATGATCTTGCTTATGTGAAACAAGCAGGATTCTACTACGAATCTATTGGAAGAAACAAGATTGACCAAAAGGAAAAAGTGTAACTTATCCTTAAAATATAATTAGGGCAGTAGGTATATTTCTTACTGCCCTTTCTTTTTGTTAATATTATATGTACTCCGAAATATTGAATAAACAATTCGTTATGAAAAACAGTATGATTCTTTTGGCGCTAGGTTTAATGGTGTGCTACGCTTGTAATAACCAAAAACTATCTGAGATATCTATTACAGATGATAATGGAAAGGTATTGGAGAAATATACTATGGACCTTAAAACCAAAATGAAGCAAGGTGCCTATACAACTTATTACCCAAGTGGAGCGATATCTTCGGTAGCTAATTATCTTAATGATACACTTGAAGGACAAAAGATTTGGTATTTCGAAGATGGTAAAATAGAGATCGAAGAAAATTATAAAAAGGGTCTTTATCATGGGGTATTCAAAGCCTATTTTGAAGACGGATCCATTTTGCAGGAAGGATATTACGACAATAATATGCCATCAGGAGAATGGTTGACCTATCATAAAAATGGTCAGTTGAGAGAACGGGTAACGCTTAGTGGAGGATTAGAAAATGGTCCTTTTGAAGAATATAGTGAAGCAGGCTTGATAAGCTCAAGAGGCACCTATAAAGATGGTCCAAAAGAGGAAGGTCTTCTTGAATTATTTGATGCTTCAGGTGACTTAGTCAAGAAGATGCTTTGTCGCAGTGGAGTTTGCCTTACATCTTGGACAAGGGAAGGCGGTGACAAAGAAATCGATGAGTCACTTTATGGAATTCTAGAAAAATAGAAAGATGATAAAATATTTAAGCAGGATTGGATTGAACTTGATCTTATTATTATCGGGTTCAACTGTGTTTGGTCAATTAGGAGGACAGTCATTATATTCCTTTTTGGATCTTCCAGCGAACACTCGAATAGCGGCCCTTGGTGGTCATGCAAATGGTGTTATCGATATGGATCCATCTCTAAGTTGGATCAATCCTGCTTCAAGTAATAAGCTCAAAAGTGGTGGTATATCATTTTCTCAGGCTTATCTTTTTGGTGATATTTCTCATGGTAGTTTTCTTTACAATCACTATTTAAATAAGCAAGATATCAGTGTTCATGGAGGTGTACGCTACATTAATTATGGTGATTTTATTGGAAGAGATGAAACAGGTTTGGTGACAAATAATTTTGAGGCATCTGAAGTAGTGATGATGGTAGGAGTGGGTAAGGAGTTGTATGAACGCCTTTCTGTTGGATTAAACCTTAAATTCATTAATTCAGCCATGGAGACTTATACCTCCAATGCACTTGCAGCAGACCTAGGGTTGATTTATCATATTGAAGAGAAAAGAATGGCATTTGCCCTTTTGGTTAAGAATGCAGGCTGGCAATTAAGCTCTTACACGCCTGATACCAGAGGTGCTCTACCAACAGATGTTCAGCTGTCAATAACCAAACGATTAGAATATTTACCGTTTAGATTCAGTGTGCTTTATCATCACCTAAATAGATGGGATATTAACTACTATGATCCGGATTTAGAACCGGAGGTATTGATTTTGGGTGGAGGTGAACAACCTGAGCCAAATCTTACTTTTGATAATCTAATGAGACATTTTTCTTTCAATGGAGAAATGCTGATTGGAGAACAAGAAGGCTTGCGTTTACAGTTTGGCTACAATCATTTAAGACAAAGAGAAATGGAGTTGACAAATTGGTCAAGCTTGAATGGTTTTTCCTTTGGGCTTGAAATGAAGTTGAAGCGATTCAGATTTGGTTACTCTCGGGCAAGGTACCATCTTGCTGGAGGTTCTAATCAAATATCCGTGTCAACCAATATCAACAGATTTGGTAAAAATAAACTTAAAAGGAGCTGATAAATTGCGCAAGTGATTGAAAATTAACCCAAAATTAATTTAACTTTAGAAGGAACGCAGGCAGCGTTTTTATCAATTACTTAATCTAACAATATAGCATTGTTACAGAATGCCTCTAGTTGACTGAAAAAAAACTCATAGAACTCTGTATTGATGGTGACCGTAAAAGTCAAAAGGACCTCTTTGATCGTTTTGCAGGCAAAATGTTTACGCTTTGTAAACGTTACGCGCGGACTTCACAAGAATCAGAGGATATGCTTCAGGAGGCCTTCGTTAAAGTTTTCAATAGTATCGATAAGTTTGGTTTCAAAGGTTCCTTTGAGGGCTGGATTCGCAGAATCGTAGTGAATACTTGTCTTCGTTACCTTGAAAAGGATAAGATTATGTTTGAAGATATAGACATGATTGAATATTCTTCTTCAAATATTATTCAATCGTCAGCATTAGAACACCTTGCTGAGGAAGAATTATTGAATATTATTGCATTGCTGCCTGATGGCTATAAGATGGTGTTCAACCTTTATGTAATTGAAGGGTATAGTCATAAGGAAATTGCAGATATGCTGAATATCGGGGAGAGTACATCACGATCTCAGCTCGTAAAGGCAAGAAAATTATTAAAAGAATTACTAATCCAGCATAATAGAACTATATATGAGAAAGGAGCAGTTGGATGATAGTTTAAAAAATAGATTGGATTCATATGAATCAAGTGTACCTGAACATATTTGGGAAGGTGTAGCCTCACGTCTAGATCAAAGCAAACAAATTAAACCAGCTTTCTGGATGTTGCACAGAGGCAAAGTAATAGGTGCTGCAGCGGGCTTATTGTTAGGTGCAGTTGTTTTAGGTAGTCTTTATGATACTGATAGAACCGAATTAAATGATGTTACAATTGTTGATCATTCTTCCGTTCAGGAGACAACGATTCTTGATGAGTCGTTTGTAATCCAAAGCAATTATGTAAAACAAAAGGAAGAGGAAGGGGAATTGGTACTTAATACAATAAATGTACAATTGCCCCCTGTTTCAGAAGGAAATACAGAGGCTCTAATTGATGCAGCACAAGAAAGGTCAAGCAGTATAGCGCTCGTTTCAGATGAATTAAAAGATAAAGGAGAAAGCACTGTAGCGATCTCTTCTAGTACAGCGTATGCTGGTTCAAAAAATGATTTATATACCATCAGTAGTATTCCAAGTCTAAAGCAGGATCTAAATAGTCCTAGAATTTTATTTAATAAGGATCAGCAATGTGCAGATTTTAGAGAGACAAGGAATAATCTTTATTGGAGTCTTGCTTATGCGCAGGATTTTCCAATTCGCAATATAGAAGCGGTAGATCGTGGCTTATTAGATTATGTGTCTTTGAGAGAAGAGTCAGAGGTATTTCAGAGTGCCTTCAGTGTAAATATGAATCTTGGTTTAGCGCTTCGCAATGGACTTAATCTTAGAACAGGTCTTATCTATTCAAGATTAACTGAAAACTTTAGTCACGATTTGCTTTCTGGAACAGAAATAGTTACCATAATAGAAATTGATGACGAAGGAAATGAAGTTTCATCGTCTACTGATACCAATTACATATACACTAGTTTTACCAATACTAATCTTTATGAGACACTAGATCTTCCAGTCTTAGTTGGTTTTGAAAAGTCAAATGAGAAATTTGGAATGGGTTTCTACACAGGTTTATTGGTTAATATGGTATTCAATAAGTCAGGTTCAGTAATATCTCCTGTTGATGATAATGACATTATTGGTCTGACGGATAGAGGTGATGCTGGAGCATATTTTAATCGAAATATTGGAATAAGTTATTATGCTTCCACAATAGTTACGTATAAGCTTACAAATAGACTAAAATTGAAAATGGAGCCTTATTTTAGGTATTCTCCAAAATCACTTTCCAATACAAATTATCTGGTCAATCAAAGTTATTATCTATTTGGAGGTCAGGTAGGCCTTAGGTATAATCTTTAATTACTGGATTAAAAAAAGCCGCTTTCAAAGCGGCTTTTTTTATGTGTGTAATTAAGAAAGCTCTTCTCGAATTTTATTTAGAGCAGAACCTGCAATCACCCAGTCTATTTGAGCCTGATTATAGGTATGTGCCACTTCGAATTCTTCTGAGGTCCCATCCATATGATTTAGACGTATCTCAAGATTCTTACCAGGTTGCATCGTTTCAAAACCAAGAATGTCAATTTTATCATCTTGTCTTACCTTTTCATAATCTGATGGATTGATGAAGGTAAGCGCCAGCATTCCTTGTTTTTTAAGATTTGTTTCATGTATCCTTGCAAAGGATTTAACAATAACTGCCTTTACACCAATGAATCTTGGTTCCATTGCCGCGTGTTCACGAGAAGATCCTTCTCCGTAATTTTCCTCACCAAAGACTACGGTACTGATTCCTTTTTCCTGATATTTTAATCCGGATTGAGGGACCGCATAGTAAGTGGCAACTGTATCGCTTTCTGAGTAGTTGGCTACATTATTAGTTTCTTCATTAAAGTAATTGATCGCGCCAATCAAACAATTATTGGAAATGTTCTGCAGATGTCCTCTAAATTTAAGCCATGGACCAGCCATGGAGATATGGTCTGTAGTACACTTTCCTTTAGCTTTTATCAACAGCCTCATATTTGTTAGTTGATCTACAGTTATAGGCTTGAACGGACTAAGTAATTGTAAACGGTCTGATGTAGGGTTCACATTGATTTGGATTTGACTACCATCTTCGATTGGTGGAATAAAACCAGCATCTTCTACTGCAAATCCTTTCACTGGAAGTTCAACACCAATCGGTGGGTCAAGCCTTACTTCTTCTCCATCTTCATTTACAAGAGTATCTGTTAAGGGATTGAAGGTCATATCTCCGGCAATAGCCATTGCTGTAACCAATTCAGGTGAAGCTACAAATGCTCTGGTTTGTGGATTACCATCATTCCTTTTTGAAAAATTCCTATTGAAAGAGGTGATTATTGAGTTCGCTCGTGAAGGATCGTCAGTATGACGAGCCCATTGTCCTATGCAGGGTCCGCAAGCATTAGCTAATACAACTCCTCCCATGTCCTCAAAGGCTTTGAGTTGGCCATCTCTCATAACCGTGTAGCGAATCTGTTCCGAGCCCGGTGTAACTGTAAATTCTGCTTTTGTTTTCAATCCTTTATCAGCTGCTTGTCTGGCTAGTGAGGCTGCTCTGTCCAAATCTTCATAAGATGAGTTTGTACAAGAACCAATAAGTCCAACTTCCATCTTACGTGGATAATTATTTTCTTCAACGGCTTTTTTGAATTCAGAAATTGGCCAGGCAAGATCCGGTGTATAAGGCCCATTAATATGAGGTTCCAATGTAGATAAATCTATTTCGATGACCTGATCAAAATATTTTTCTGGTTCTTCATAACAAGCCGCATCGCCAGTTAGGTATTCAGCAACAGAATCACACAGCTCGGCAACTTCTGCTCTTCCAGTCGCTCTTAAATATCTGTTCATGGATTCATCATATCCAAAGGTTGATGTCGTAGCTCCGATTTCAGCTCCCATATTACAGATGGTACCTTTTCCTGTGCAGGAGAGGGATTGAGCACCGTCTCCGAAATATTCTACAATTGCGCCAGTTCCTCCTTTTACGGTAAGGATTCCCGCCACTTTAAGTATTACATCTTTGGCAGAGGTCCAACCACTCATCTTACCCGTTAATTTAACTCCTATGAGTTTAGGCATTTTCAATTCCCAGGGCATTCCTGCCATGACATCAACAGCGTCAGCACCGCCTACACCGATTGCAAGCATGCCTAATCCTCCTGCATTGGGGGTGTGCGAATCTGTTCCAATCATCATGCCTCCTGGGAACGCATAATTTTCCAATACGATTTGATGAATGATTCCCGCTCCGGGTTTCCAGAATCCAATTCCATATTTATTGGAAACCGCAGTCAAGAAATCATAGACTTCCTTGTTGATGTCATTTGCAGTTGCAAGGTCTTCCGTTGAACCTACTTTTGCTTGGATAAGGTGGTCACAGTGGACCGTGGTAGGAACAGCAACTTTGTTTTTACCTGCCATCATAAATTGTAATAAAGCCATTTGAGCTGTAGCATCTTGCATAGCAACTCTGTCTGGGGCAAAGAAGACATAATCTTTTCCACGTCTGAAGTTTTGAAGTGGAGACTCTGGATGTAGGTGTGTGTAAAGAATTTTTTCGGTGAGTGTTAAAGGGCGGTTTAAAGCACTTTTAACCGTTTCAACCCGGTTTGCAAGTCCGGTATAATGCGCTTTAAGCATATCAATATCGAATGGCATATGTATTGAATATTTAAATTTAAAATTGAAATCTAATTATAGAACCACATTTTTTTGATTCCTGTTCTTCCCTGATTCAAAAAGTCAATTTTTATCTTAGAAGCATCCTACAAAAGGAATTTTGTCTTTTGAATTCTAATTGTCCGGATACATTTATCGTAATATGTGGATATTTATTGCGAATTTTCGCTACTTTGTATCGAGTATGAATGGAAAAAATCTAAATAAGAAAATCATTCTTGGGCTTAAGGTTAGGCAGCTTCGTTTGGAAAAAGGACTATCCTTCTCTGAATTATCCAAGAAAAGTGGCTTATCTCTATCGTATTTGAATGAGATAGAAAAGGGTAAGAAATATCCGAAACTTGAGAAGATAGAGGTATTAGCAAAAAGTTTTGGTGTCAAAGTTGAACATTTGATGTCAGATGAACTGGAGGGTGCACTTGCACCCGTATCAAATCTATTGAATTCAAATTTTCTTAAAGAGCTTCCTTTAGATCTTTTCGGGATAGAAATTACAAAAATCATTGAAATCATTTCCGTTGCTCCTAAGCGGGTAGGGGCATTTATATCTACTTTGGTTGAGATTGCCAGAAACCATGCTTATGTGGAGGAGAATTTCTATCTAGGAGCACTTCGTTCTTTTTTGGAAATGCACCTAAACTATTTTGAAGATATAGAACTTGCTGCAAATACATTCAGAGGAGAAAATGAAATTCCCTTAAATGAATTTATCCATGCAGATCAATTGGCTAATCTTTTGGAGAAGTTATATAACTATGACTTGGATAAAGGAGGCCTAGATCAATTTCCTGAGCTAAAAGGTATACGATCTCTTTTTATTCCGAAGTCTAAAACGCTTTTACTTAATGGGAGTCTTACCCCAAACCAGATGGCATTCCAATTTGGGAAAGAGCTTGGATTTAGCTATTTGAAGTTAAAGCAGCGGGCAAATACCTCTTCATTAATGCGTATAAATTCCTTTGAAGAGGTTTTATCCCATTTTAAGGCTGCATATTTTTCAGCTGCACTGCTGATGCCTATGAATCCTGTAAAACAGTATTTGGTTGACTTTTTATCTCAGAAGCGATTCTCAACAACTTTTATAAGTCAAGTAATGCATGAATTTGGGGCATCTGCCGAAATGGTATTTCAGCGAATGACCAATATCCTACCTTCTCAACTAGGATTGAAAAGAATATATTTCTTCCGATTCATATCTCAGCAAGATTCGCTGAATTACATAGTTGATAAGGAATTGCATCTTGACGGTAAACATACACCACATTCCAATAGAGTTGATGAAACTTATTGTCGTAGATGGTTATCCATAAAAATGCTGGAACAATTGAGAAACTCAGATTCAAGTCTGGAGATAGGCGCTCAAATTTCGAATTACTATGGTTCTTCTGACGAGTATTTAATTATATCGATTGTGAAAAAAGACATGGAATCCTCTAAATACATTGGGTTGTCTTTAGGGATCTTATTAGATTCGAATAGCAGATCAAAGATTGCGTTTCTTGATGATCCGGAAATTCCAAGAATTGTGGTCAATACAACCTGTGAGCGTTGTTCAATTCCCGATTGTAAGGAAAGAAAGGCTGAACCAGTTAAGTATCTTGAAAAGCTTGAAAAGAAGAAGGTTCATAAAGTGTTGGAAGATTTATTACAATAAAAAAAGAGGCTGGATTACAGCCTCTTTTTTTAATATCTAAGATCAACGAATTCTATTCCTTCTCCTACTTTTTCTTTGGTAAGGATAAAATCATTATTGTCGAAGTCGCTTGTATTTTTGATGGTATTAAAAACAACCTTTATTCTCGTACCGTCCTTGTAGAACATTTGCGCACTGGTGGGTAGGTTAGTTTTTTTATTCACGCTAAGTCTAATCTTGAAAAAATCCTGATCCGAATCTATTGGCTTAAAATCAATCATAGTTATTATCGTACGATTTTCAACCACTTCATCGTAGAAGGCATAAATGAATTCATCTTTTTGATAAAAGGTTAAAAGATCAGTCGGAGAAGAAATTAGGATATCCTCGTTTTCTTCAACGTTATTGATATTGACCTCATTGACGGCCTTGTCAAACATCCATATAGTTTTGGAATCACAGTAAATACCGTATTCGTTAAGATCAAGTGCATACTTATCTCCAGCAACTAGCATATTCCCTTTTTGAACCTTGGGTGCCTCTTCTGGTATAGTTACATGATATTCAAAGTCAGCCTGAATCGCAGCATAGCTGTTCAGATTCGTCTTTATATTATCAAGAATAATCTTAGCTTCTTTATCTGAATGAGATGCATCTGTAAAGTCTATTTTTTGAGCAAAGGTGTTTGCACAAAGACCCATCATAAATAAAACGCCAAATATATTTTTCATTCCTTTTTTTCATGTTTAACGAAGAATATCCAAAATTATTAAAAGATTGAAGAGAAAAAGGGCTTTTTTAAGACTTCCTTAGAAAAAAAGTTAATCATCAGTCAAATGGCTCGTGTAGTGAATCCTTAACAAGCTTTTTTTTGCATATTGGAATATATTGAATTTTATGGGGCTACTAAAGAATAGATTTATATCCGGAAACAGATTGCGACTCGTTCAGCAGGTCTATTCTAATGATTGTGGTATTGCCTGCTTAAAGATGATTGCAGACTTCTATGGTCGGTCAAAGCCTTTGAGTCAGCTTCGGGTTATGGCAGATCTGGATCAGGAAGGAATGAGTATCTATGATCTGAATTTGTTAGCTACTGAACTCGGTTTTGAAGGCTTACCTGTGGAAATGAATATCAAGGAGCTTTATGAATACCAAAATGATCTCACCTTTCCCACCATTCTGCATTGGCAGGAAAATCACTTTGTGGTACTTAAATCAATCCAGTCAGGGAGATTTACTGTTCTTGATCCTGCTTTAGGCAAATTATCTCTAACCGCAGATGAGTTTTCTAATCATTGGCTTAATGAAACAGGAAAGGGAAGGATGCTCTTATTGTCAAAGTCCTTATCCTTTAGTGTAAAAAAAAGTGCTTCTGTTCAGTCGGATAATTCCTTGGTACAGATTCTACAAGACGTAAAACGACATCTAATACCCCATAAAGGAATGATTTTGAGTGCGGTATGGAGTATGTTGTTTATTTTATTGATACAACTCTTGCTTCCCTTTATCATGCAGTCATTTATTGATACAGGTATTGAAAGTCAGAATTTCAGTGCCGCTATCATCATAATGAGTGCTTTTATTGTCTTTTCAAGCTCTATACTGATTTTGCAATGGTTACAGAATTGGATGCTTTTATTTATAGGTTCTAGGCTAAGAGTTGGATTGCTGTATGATTTTATAAACGGGATTGCTCGGTTACCAGGTCGATTCTTTGATAAGAATTTTCCTGCTGATCTTATGCAACGATTTGGGGATCATATTCGAATAGAAGCATTTATTCGTGATTTAAGTTTGCGAGGAGTTTTGGTGGTTATAAGTTTACT
>OMKD01000233.1 GCA_900299495.1 Sphingobacteriales bacterium | reverse complement strand
TGCTATTTCAGAGGATCCGTTCTTAGGCGAAAAATCTAAGAAAATGAAAGCTAACCTTATTAGTACGGTAGGTAAACGTTCTCAAATTCCGGGTATTGAGGAAATTGTAGAAGCTAGAAGATCTTTTTTAAAAAAGGAGACCATACTTAAAATACTGGGCCCTGAGGTGCTAGAGTATTCCTTTGTAAGTAGAGAACGATTTTCAAATGTAAAGATTGAAGATTTTATACTTTCAGTGGAAACGGATCGATACACCGAGGCCGTAAAAGTTCACTACAGATTTTCAGATAAACAGGCTTTTATAACCACTAATTTGATGGATGACGGTCAGCATCAGGATCAGAACGCCGGTGATAAAGTATTTGGTGTTAAGATATCGCCACCAGAAGGTTATGAAGATCTGGAATTCTATTTTGAGTTGGATAACTCGAAGATGAAATCCTTTGAACCCAATAATTTTGATCGAAAAACTTTTAAAGCAAGCCTTAAGACTTTAAACGAGTAAATATTTAATGAAAGCAATACGAATTTTAGGACTTATCTGTATGTTTTTTTGGGCAAGCAATACAATGCTTGCCCAAAAACTTTATAACCTCGAAAGTATAAATACAATCGAGCTAACCTTTAAAGATGAGAATTGGCAGGAGCTGCTTGAGCAGTTAAAACTAGAAGGTAAAAAAAGACTGGAGGCTGACCTTGTTTTGAACGGGATTAGCTACAAAAGTGTGGGCGTCCGATACAAGGGCAATAGTTCCTACTTTAATCCAAGAAGTAAAGGAATTGAAAAACTTCCTTTTAACATCAAATCCGATTATAAAATTGAAGACCAAAAATTTGATGACAAATATGATCGGATAAAATTATCGAATGTATTTGCAGATCCATCCTTTATCAGGGAAGTATTGGCATATAAAATTGCAGGAGTGTATGGATATGCACCTAAAGCGAATTTTGCTAAGCTTATTATCAATGGCAAAGATTTTGGTATCTACACCAATACACAGTCTATAAATGATGTTTTTCTTGAAGATCATTTTGGATCCGCTGACGGTGTGCTCTTAAAATGTGATAAAACAGATAAAAAAACAGAAACAACAGTCAAATGCGGCAAGTCTTACTTCTCCAGTCTAAAATATATTGGCGAAGACAGCAGCTGTTATTTCAATTATTATGAATTAAAGAGTGAAAAGGGTTGGGCAGACTTTATCGCTATGTGTAAGACCTTGAATAAGAATCCGGAGCAAATTGAGAAGGTAATAGACGTAGATAAAACACTCTGGATGCATGCCTTCAATTTTGTATTGGTTAATCTGGATTCCTATGCTGGAAGATTATGCCATAATTACTACATGTATCAATCAGATAACGGATTGTTTACTCCGATTATATGGGATCTAAACCTTGCTTTTGGAGTATTTAAGTTTCCTGGTGGAGGCCCTAAGCTCAGTAATGATGAATTAGCTGAGCTCAGTATCTTTACACATTATAAAGATCAAAACAAAGACTTCCCTCTGATTACGAATCTCCTTTCGAATAAACTTTACAGGGATATTTATGTGGATCATGTTCATACTATTCTTACAGAATATTTTGAATCAGGCCTTTATTACGAAGAAGCCACTAAACTACATGAATTATTAAAGCTCTATGTTCAGGAAGATTTGATGAAATTATATTCTGATGAACAATTTGAAGCAAATCTTGACACAACGGTAGTCATTGAGGATTTTGGTGCTGTTATAGGGGTAAAGGAATTGATGGATAAGAGAACGGAATATCTACTTTCCAAACCATACTTTAAACAAGAACGACCAGTTTTATCGGATAATAAGCTTATTAACAATGGGGGAGAGCTTACTATCAGTGTAGCATCGGAAAATACTAAGCTTGTATATTTGGTCTATCGTGAAGATAAATCCACTCCATTCAATAGAATTGAAATGAAGCCTGGTGAAGAGGGGAGTTTTACTGCAATTATAGAATCTAGTAAGGGAACTGAATATTATTTCATAGCTTCAAACGGAAAGGCAGTAAGTCATTTTCCTAAAAAAGCCAGTTACGAATTATTTGTTGTTGATTAGTTGTTTTAACAAATAGGAGTCCATATTTAAGGATTCTATATCAAATTTAATATTTAGAAAAGTTCTGTTAACATTCGTTAAGTTGTTTTGAGTGTTAAAATGCTTATCCTTGATAATAAAACAATACAATTATGAAAGTCCTGTCAAAATTGCTTTACCTGTTCTCTGTTGTAGTTGTCCTTGGAATGGGCACCTCCTGTACAAATCCGGAAAAACTAGTTGAGTCTGGAGATTATGACAGAGCTATTGATTATTGCGTACGTAAACTAGCTGGTAAGAAAAAGAAGGCTGAACTAGTCAATGCCCTTGAACTTGCATTTGATAAAGCAAATTCAAGAGACATGTTGCAGATTCAGCGAATTCAAGCTAGAGATCGCAAAGAAGAGTTTTATAAGATCATTGATCTTGCAAAACGTATTGATCGAAGACAACGTTTAGTGGAGCCCTTGTTACCATTGTACGATGAAAATGGCTATAAGAGTGAATTCAGCTTTGTAAAGACGGATATCCTTATTGAGGATTCCAGGAAAAAATCTGCTGAATATTGGTATACTGAAGGAAAGAAACGATTGGCTAAGGCCAGAACCTCAAAAGATAAAATTGATGGAAGAGAGGCATATCACGCCTTCAATAAGGTAGGTGAATTTCTTAGAAACTATAAGGAAACCAATTCCTATTTGGAAGAAGCCAGATATCTTGGTATCGTTCATTATTTATTAGTAATTAATGAGGAGTCAAACGTGGTAATGCCTACACAGATGCGCAATGATATTCTGAATATTAATTTAAGTGACTTGAATAGTTTATTTAGAATTTATCATAAACGTCCTGTTGAGGGTATAGAATACGATGGGGAGATTGTATTAAGTATTGACAATGTTATATTTTCTCCTGAAAGTGTAAATACTCGAGAGTTTGAAGAAGAAAAAGAGATTCAGGATGGCTGGCAGTACGTTTTGGATGAAAATGGAAATGTTGCTAAGGATAGTCTGGGTAATGATATCAAAGAGGATAAATTTGTTATCGTTAAGGCTTTATTGATGGAGTCCAAGCAATTTAAATCCGCCGTTGTAGAAGCCCGTGCTGATTTTTATAATTCAGTAAGCAAACAGAAAATGCGAAGTGTAAAAGTGGGAAGTGAAAGTAATTTTATACATTTTTCTACCAGATTACTTGCAGGAGATAAGCGTGCAGTATCCAGTGAAACGAAAAGGAGACTAGGTGTTGGACCAGTGCCTTTCCCGACCAATGAAATGTTACTAATGAATTCGGCAACAGATATTCGAAATAATCTACTTCGAGCAATTCGAGAAAATAAAAGTTTGTTGTAAATAAAAAAAGCCGGTTAAAAACCGGCTTTTTTTATTTTATCTTCTTGTATCGCGCTCTGTATTCATCATCAGCTTCCTGATCTCCATCCAGGTCTTCAATAGACTGAAGGAAAACAACATCTTCACTTTCTCTTATGATACTGTACTCATATATCGCATTGTCTTCCATTCTGACCAAGGCAGTATCGCCCACCACATTCCAAATACCCATCAATGACTCATCGCTTCCATCAAACAATAATGAGTAAGTATCATTACTGTTATAAGTTATTTTATGTGCGGCTTTAAATGCGGTATCCGCAAGCATATCAACCAATAAGTTAGAATCAGGTATGTTATTTACGGTACTGTATTCGAGTTCAATTTCTATAGCTTCCCAATCACCAATTAATAAAGTATCCATTGGTAGATAGGTGAATGCTTCTTGTTGCTCTGTGCTTTCTTTTACACATGAGCTCATAAACATTATAAAACAAACAGGTAGAAGGTAGATTAATCTTTTCATAGTTCAAGCAAAAAAAAGGGCCGTTCGAAGGGCCCTAATGTTAATTTATTAATTTTCTAAAGCTACAACAAAACCTTTAATTCCGGTTTTCTTAAGCACATTTTTTCTGTATTCCTCCGCTGCTTCCCGTGAATCCAAACTTCCAACTATGACTTTGTAGACTTTTCTGCCATCCTTGGTTCCTAT
>OMKD01000232.1 GCA_900299495.1 Sphingobacteriales bacterium | reverse complement strand
CAGAAGTGGTAATAGCTTTGAGCTAAAGACCATGGATAAGCAAGTATCGGCAGGCGATGAGGTACGCGTAACCTTACAGTCTGACGCTACAATCTCGGGTATGCAGTTTACCCTGGAGCATAATGGTCTGGAGTATAAAGGTATGGAAGCAGGTTTGATGAGTACGGAGCATATAGCAAGTCATGAATCCGCACTGACTGTCAGCTGGAATGAGTTTGAATTGAAGGACTTAAGCGGAGAAGATCTGGTAACCCTGATCTTTGAAGCGAAGGGATCCGTTCAGCTAAGTGAGTCTATGGTGATTACATCGTCGATGACCAAGGCAGAAGGTTATACCGAGCAAGGCATAGAGTTAGTAGACTTAGTCTTCGAGAACAACAAGTCAATAGCAAACGTATTGTATCAGAATGTACCAAATCCATTTGATGGACAGACTGTGGTTAGCTTCCGCCTGAATAAGGCAGGTAAGGCGCAGATCCTGATCACAGATGTGGATGGTAAGCTGATCCAAGAGATAGAAGGAACCTATCCGCAGGGATTGAACAGTGTTGAGCTGGACAGAATCCAAAAAGCAGGGGTGTACTACTATCAGCTGAATACGGAAGGCTTTACGGCGACGAAAAAGATGATTAAGATTTAATTAGCTATTAAATAGATTAAAAAAGGAGAGTAACGAAGGGGTTTGCTCTCCTTTTTTATTTTTTGTAGTTAATAGGTGTGTTGATTTAAATGATTGACTTCTTTCAATGAGAAGTTTTGTTTTTGTTTATTTATATGAATAAGATCAAATCTTCCTTTGATTCAATTTAAGGATATCAATTTATACCAATCATTGGTTATTCGATTACTAAGTTTTTGATTTTTTTTGAGTTTTCAGTTACCAAATAGCGCTTATTATTTTTTTTAGGATAGAATCTAAGATGTAGTATATATAAATTATAGTAAAGACAAATTATATTCTCATTCAATTGCTATGAACAAGTTACACCTAACAATGTACATACGAAGCGTTAGTCGATATGTACATACTTTATTAATAATATTTCTGGCGTTAGGATACTCTACATCTGTTTTTGCTCAGCCACCTGCAGTTGGTTGTGGCACTGTAGGGTGTTTGGGGTCCATTGATGTCACTCTTGATGATACTGGTAATCAATCAATAGAGTTAAGTGACGTGATTATTGAGCCAAACATAGTTGGATATGTCAGTGACGAAACTATTGCATACAATCCATATGATTTGATCAATGCTACCAATCTATTGATTTATCCATGGGAACTTTCCGCAGATATAGACATACTATTTGAATTTCCTTTTTGGGGAGTCAACTACAATACAGTTGTAGTTTCTCCGCATGGGTATATTTCTTTTGATGTCAATGGTGTTTTTAATCAATCTACGCCTCAAACTTTACCAGCGGCGGGAGGATTAGATAACATTATTGCAGCTTGTTGGCAAGCTTATAATACCAATGGTGCTAACACAGGAGGCCCAAATTCTGGTCAGGTGTTTTGGCAAACTCTAGGAAGTGGCAGTGATAAAGTAGCAATTTTTGAATGGGATTATCCAAGTCATCAGAACGGAGGTCAGGATGTGTATTTTCAAATCCATCTTTATGAAGCAACTGGTATTATAGAGGTGCATATTGGCACTCAGCCTAACTCAACTTTGAATCATACACTTGGAATAAATAATGCAAATGGAACAGAAGCAATTTGGGGTGCAGGGAAGAACAACACTACTTGGACAGCTTCTAATTTTGCGATAAGATTTACTCCAGCAACCTTAAATACTTGTTACCCTTCAATAACACTTTCTCCAACTACATTTAATTGTTCTGACGTTGGTCAAATGGTTCAAACAACTTTGACAGCACAACATGTTGACGGGACTACCACGACGTGTAACACAAATATAAATGTTATAGATGACTCTCCAGTAGGTGCAAACTGTCAGGATGTTACTCTAGATTTAGATGCAAATGGAAATCTAACCGTTCTTCCTGATTCTTTATTTGCAATTCAGGATAATTGTGGTGATATAGCATCTGCAACTGTTGTTCCCAATACGTTTAGTTGTGCAGACCTAGGAAACCATCTTGTTACTTTAATTGTAGTTGATCTTTCAGGAAATCAAACCTCTTGTACTTCTACAGTAACAGTTCGGGATAATACAGATCCTACAACTGTTTGTCAGGATGCAACAATTCAGCTTAATTCATCAGGTATCGCAAATCTCACCATTAATGATATTGATGCAGGATCTACAGATAACTGTAACTCCGTTTTAACTTTAGAAAGTACGATTTTCTCCTGTAGTGATATAGGTGATAATACTGTAACATTAACGCAGACTGATGGATCAGGGAATATGAGTTCTTGTGATGCAACCGTAACGGTGGTAGACGAAATAAATCCTTCAGCTGTTTGTCAAGATATTTCTAAGAATTTAACTACTTCAGGGTCTGCTACTATTCTAGCCTCTGAAATTAATAATGGTTCAAATGATAATTGTGGGACTATCTCTCAATTACTAGATATAACTTCGTTTGATTGTTCAAATGTAGGAGATAATACAGTAACTCTGACTATCACAGATGGTAGTTCTAATTCTAGTACTTGTACAGCAGTTGTTACAATTGTAGATGTTACTAATCCAATTGCAAACTGTAATGATGTGGATGTGTTTTTAGATGATATGGGAAATGGTTCTATTACAGTTGCTGACATAAATAACGGATCAAGTGACCAATGTACTTTAACTAATTTATCCATAGATATTTCATCATTTACCTGTTCTGATGTAGGAAGTAATAGTGTAGTCTTAACAGTTGAAGATCAAAGTGGTAATAGCTCAACTTGTACTTCTACAGTTACGGTAATTGACAATATAAATCCAACTGCTCTATGTCAGAATCTTGCAGTTGATCTTGATGGAAATGCAACAGCAACCATTACAGCAGATCAAATAGATAATGGTTCTTTCGATAATTGTGGTATTGCCAGTATTTCAGCCGATCCTACGACTTTTGACATATCTAATGTTGGAAATAATGATGTTACTTTAACCGTGAATGATGTAAATGGAAACACAGCAACTTGTGTGGCCATAGTTAATATAGCTGATGGTACCGATCCTGTTGCAATTTGTCAGGATATAACTGTACAATTGGATGCGGCTGGACAAGTTACAATTACTGCCTTGGATGTAGATAATGGTTCTGTTGATGCTAGTGGTATAGATACTTATGAAATCGATATTTCTATGTTTGATTGCTCAGATATAGGATCAAATACTGTAACACTCACAGTAACGGATAATAATGGTAATACGGCAAGTTGTACATCAATAGTAACTGTTGAAGATACAATGACTCCAAATGCAATATGTCAGGATCAAACCGTTCAATTAGATGCAACAGGTAATGGATCCATTACAACTTCTGATGTTGACAATGGGTCAAATGATAATTGTGGAATCCTATCCATTTCATTGGATATAACATCATTCGGTTGTTCTGACGTCGGTTCTAATACAGTAACTTTAACAGTTACAGATGTAAATAATAATGTATCCACTTGTACTGCAAATATTACAGTTGAGGATAATATTAATCCTATCGCAAATTGCCAAAATCAAACTGTACAATTAGATGCTTCTGGAAATGGTTCAATCACAGTGTCTGACATCGATAATGGATCAAATGATGCTTGTGGGATTCAGTCCACTTCGATTGATATAACTACATTTGATTGTTCAAATGTAGGTTCAAATACAGTTACACTAACAGTTACAGATAATAATAATAATGTTTCTACTTGTACATCTACCGTAACTGTACAGGATAATATAAATCCGATAGCATTATGTCAAAACCTAACAATACAGCTTGACGCGTCTGGTAGTGCATCAATTACAGATTCTGATATTGATAATGGTTCGAATGATAATTGTGGAGTTCAGTCCACTTCAATTGATATAACAACATTTGATTGTTCAAATGTGGGTTCTAATACCGTAACGCTAACAGTTACGGATGTAAATAATAATACTTCTACTTGTACAGCTACTGTTACCGTTCAGGATATTACAAATCCTGTGGCGAGTTGTCAGGATGCAGTTGTTCAGCTTGATGCTAGTGGAGCTGGTGTACTTTCAGCAACGGATATTGATGCAGGTTCCACTGATGTCTGTGGTATTCAATCTAGCACAATTCCAAGTGTAGACCAATCTTGGGACTGTAATGATGTAGGAATCAGTCATACTGTAATCCTAACAGTTACAGATGCAAATGGAAATGTTTCTACATGTTCATCTACAGTTACTGTTGAAGATAATATTGATCCAGTTGCATTGTGTAATGATATTACTATTCAATTAGATATCGATGGGAATGCTTCCATTGGTTCAGCCGATATGAATGGTGGATCGAATGATGCCTGTGGTATACTTTCTGTTACAATTGAACCTTCAAGTGAGGATTATGATTGTTCAGATATTGGTTCGAACATTGTAGTATTAACAGTAACAGATGTAAATGGTAATATTGCTACTTGTGAAGGATCGGTGACTGTTGAAGATAATATAGCTCCTACTATGGTCTGTGAGGATGTTACTATTCAGTTGGATGAAAATGGAGAAGCTAGTATTGTAACTGCAGATATTGATGGAGGTTCTTCTGATGCCTGTGGCATTACAAGTATAAGTTTGGGAGCTGATGATTATGCTTATGATTGTAGTCAAGTTGGTGCCAATACGGTAACACTTACTGCTACAGACGTTAATGATAACACTGCTTCTTGTACAGCTACAGTAACTGTTGAAGATAATATTATACCTGAAATCCTATGTTCAGATCTTGTGATTGAATTGGATCCAGGCCTGTGTGGTCAAATCATTCAATACACTATTGAAACCAGTGATAATTGTGGTGTAGCTTCCGAGACTTTATTGTCAGGTCCTGCAACTGAAACTTATCTGGATTACCATGATAGTCCTTGGGAAGTTGTTTGGGAAGTAGAGGATGTAAATGGAAATACAAATACTTGCTCATTTATGATTACAATGAGTGAATATGCAAACCCTACTTCAACACTAGTGTGTATCGATATGATACAGGTAGCATTGGATGAAACGGGTTGTGGTACCATTGGTGCTGATATGATTCTAGAAGGTGGTCCTTATGGATGTTATGATGACT
>OMKD01000231.1 GCA_900299495.1 Sphingobacteriales bacterium | reverse complement strand
GGATTTGAAGTTGAGTCTTGGGATGCAGAATATATTCAATGCTTATCAAGATAATTTTGATACTGGAAGATACAGAGATAGTAATTTTGTGTATGGACCATCAAGACCTAGAAGTGTGGTACTTTCTGTAGTCTTAAGTTCATCCAAATAAAGGCAAAAGCCCTGGACCAATTAACTGGTGCAGGGCTTTTTTGATGTAGTTATCATTTTATTAATACCATTCCAAAGGTTTATTCTGGTCTGCATAGCCTGTTTGGCTGTTTCTGTAGCTTCTTGCCATTTAATTTCATCATCTCCACATAGTTCCTGAACCAATTGAAGCGATAGAGGACCATGTTCATCGCCGTCTAATTCAATATGTCTTTCCAGATAGTAGATTAATTTTGAACAATCTACTTTTGCAGAGCTACTCAAATGTTTGACCATACCAATGAACATATCTGGAATTAAATCCTCTCTTCCAAAGGTAAATGCTGATGCTATTAAGTGTGGCTTACCAGTTTCAATTACAGAAAAGGTAAATCGCATAAATTCGGCGGCAACGTCGCTTACATGTGCATTTGAAATTGCATTTTCCAAGGAGTTGGATTCCTGCAGCTGATCCAGGAAAGCATGTATGCCTTTGGTACTTGCATTGATTTGCTCCATTGCATCCAGATACATTTCAAAGTGACTCTTTACTTCACCCAATTCATTTTCATCGGTTTCCTCACCAAGAACGATTTCATTAATGAAACGTGCAAGTGTTGGAGAGTTATTTGGTCTCCATGGGACCGAAGTACAGGTGATATGGTTTTGTAAAGCTTTCAGCAGTGACATAAAATCCCAAACGGCGAAAATATGTTCTTCCATGAAAGTGTGCAGATCGTTGATCTGATCCAGATTTGCGTATAGTGCGTGGTCTTTGAGTTGAGCTTTAATAGCCTCAACTTCGTTTATTAGGTTGTTTAGTGGACTCACTATATGTTTTTTTTGCAAATATAGTCTTGGTTTTATTGTGAAGAACACTATTGCCTAACTATTTACTATTGTTTTACAGATTTCTTACCAAACTAAAAATCTAGGATTTGTATTTAACCAGAAAGCGTTGTTACTGCTTGAGTAACAACGCTTTGTTTTAATGGCGATTAAACAAAAACTTGGTAGTAAAGAACTTCATGAACTATTCAATCATTCCTTTGTCACCGTTAAGACAAATATGCTCCTATTTTCATTGAAGCTAAATACCCATATTTCGTGAATTCTGATTCTTATCCATTTTTTAGTTTCAGAATATTGTCTAAGTTTGACCTTCAATTTAGATATATGGAAAAGGTACTTTATATACACGGATTGGGCAGTTCTCCTAAACCCGCAAAATTGGATTTGATACGAAAGCACGCAGAAGTAGTTGCATTGCATTTAGATTATGAGCAGGATGTTGATAGTTATAAGAAGCTGGTTGCTTTGGCAAAGAGTGAATCAGTCAGAGCATTAATAGGTTCAAGTCTGGGAGGATTAATCAGTTATCATATTGCTGAAAACATGGGCTTGCCATGCTTATTATTCAATCCAGCACTATACAGAGAGGTACCCGAGGTCTATGGAATGTCCATAGAACAAAGAAGCTGCCCAAGACGTATCATTGTTCAAGGGGCCTTAGACGATATTGTTGATCCTAAAAGAGTGCAGGATATCTTGGAAAAAGATAGCAGGCCTGAATGTGTACAAGAGATACTTGTAAATAATCAAATGGGACATCAAATTGACCTAAAGCATTTTGAGCATTATGTCAATATATTTTTCAATTCAATCCTCTAAACAATATGGAATTTAGCCAGTTTACCTTTGATGCGCTGGCCCTTTCCTTTTTGCTCAATCATTTTAGCTTTATTTGCTGCTACAGCCGCATAGGAAATACGATCTTTTACCTCGATGATACCTAATTCATCTTTGGCAATACCAATGGTCTTATACATAAAACCAACAATGTCGATCTTGTTGATCTTATCCTTTTTTCCTAAAGGTAGCTTCATGGTAATCCATTTTGGATGAGCTACTTCTTTTTGATCTACTTTGAAGGTTGGAATGTTTTGATTCAGATAACTGAATTCATCCGTTTCCTTTAAAAGAATTATAACCGTACCTTTTGCGTGCATCCTGGCTGTACGTCCATTTCGGTGGGTAAATTCTTTTTCGTACTTCGGAATATGAAAATGGATGATACAATCTAATTCTGGAATATCCAGACCTCTTGCGGCAAGATCTGTTGCAATAAGAATATTTGTACTTCCATTCCTTAGTTGTGTAATAGACAATTCTCGCTCTTCCTGTTCCATCTTCCCATGGTATGCAGCAAAAGTCATTTTCTTTTCACTCAGGAATTCGATCAGATTATCTATGGTTGCTCTGTGGTTACAGAACACAATACAGGATTTATCATTCAGACTGGACAATACTTCATATAAGGAGTCATACTTGTTTTCCTCCACCATATGCTTTTGCACCAAGAGGTTTTGGTTGACCTTATTTCTTTTCAGGAAGTTGACCGTATGTGG
>OMKD01000230.1 GCA_900299495.1 Sphingobacteriales bacterium | reverse complement strand
CGTGTAAATACGATCTCTCAGTCTCCGACTATGACAACGGCAGGATCTGGAGTAAAAGGATTTACAGAATTCTTCAACTATGCAGATAAAATGTCTCCACTAGGTAATGCTAGCGCTGATGCCTGTGCACAATATTGTATTTCTCTATTCTCTGACTTGACGAGAATGGTGACTATGCAAAATCTATACCATGATGGTGGCTTCTCAAATATGGGGATGGCACCGGAGATTTTAGAATAATCGCCTGGTGATTAGTAAAAAAACCGACAAATTTTCTGATTTGTCGGTTTTTTTTGTTGTCTGATGAACAATAAGTCCTGATTATGACGTTATGTAATTAAATAATGAACATATTCTCCGTCCGAGAAGGACTTAACTAAAATGCCCAGCTCATGAGACACGTAATTTCAAGATTATTCCTTTTTTTAGGAATCCTTAAACCAGCAAACGTAGCAGGTAACCCAAATCAACCCAATTTCATGAAGGTTGTAAACGAAGATATTTTCAGAGATGATAATGATCTAGGATACTGCTAAAAAAAAGCCTCGGGAAATTCCCGGGGCTTTTTTTATACACTAAAGTCACGATAATTCCTTTTACCAAGATTCACTTTATGAAATTCCTCCTTGCTGAGAATGTTTTCATTCAGTAATATATCTGTTCGTAGAATCGAATTCAAGAAGGTATTTCTGGTCTCATCATTATTTCTAACTTCCTCATTCAAGTAGTGATAGTCTACATTGATGCAGATACATCCCACCAGTCCGTAATCTCCTCTTTAAATAGGGATGGTTGTACATTTAAATTTTCTGGAGCCTATATTGAGTTCATAATTTAGTTTGTCTTGTTTTCTTGGACTTCTTCGTTTAAGATCTATGTCCAGATTGGTTGCGGGTGCCTCTATTCCTCTACCTATAACATTGTTTTTTAAAACATACAGTGCTTTTGCTGGGTTGGATAGGTTATGTAAAAGGATTTCAATACCAGCGTCAGGAAAACTCTCGCCTATCAATCTTACAATTCTTTTATAATTTTCAAGGTATGAAATGGTATCATTCAATAATTGATCTCCTTTATATTTTTTGAAGAGCTTTTAATAGCTCTACTTTTCTTTAGCCTTGAGCAGGTTCTTTACATTGTGTTGTGTAGCCAATATAATGAGCTGCCCTCCTGCAAGGTCATTTCTGTGTCTAAGAAAATGATTCACAGCTTTTATGAAAAGGTCAAGATCAAATTCAAGCATATTATTTTCGTCGGTGACAAATGGGTAGTAATCTGTTTCTTCAATTAGGTGTTCTCATTTGAAGTCTGCGCTCTCGGATACGACCTACTACAAAACCGATTACCAATGGTATGATGGAGATAAGAATATTTATAATTATTGACTCAAATATATTTTTAGATTTCAAGCATTGAAAAATAGATTAGGAGGAGTACGCCAATAACTTATTGAATTTAGGAAAATAAAAAAGACTTTAGGAAGCCTAAAGTCTCTTTTTGGGATGATTGTCTAATTGAGTAAAAGGAGTTTGTGTATTTCTTTTTTCTGGTCTTTTTGCAATTCTAAAATGTAGTTTTGACCTTTTAACCAGGAGACATTTATATCACTACTGACTTCAGTGGATTCATAAACTACTTTGCCCATCAAATCTAAAATTCTGAGTTTTCGAATAGGATCTTCGGATTGAATACTGAAAATACCATAAGCAGGATTTGGATAAATTATTGACTTGTTTTCTGCTTCAAGCTCAGCAGTACTTGTTGGATTTGGACAGGCCTGGACCCCGTAAGCATCTCCCGGAGCATTATTGAATCCGAGCTCGCTTACAACTTCTATTCCGTCGGCATTATAGACTACATACGCATTTTCTTGCTGGTACACACCTCCATAGTATACGAAATCAAGTTCATTGCCTTGTTCCGTGGGGATGATTACACTTTGCTCATACCCTACGGGCATATCTATGGTTTGATAAAATACTTCGTCGATATATACATCTAAAGATCCAAAATCCCATCCGTCACCAAATTCGTCGTACATGATAAGTTCAAAGTCGCCACATGAAGTCGGTTTTTTACAAGCTCTTAAACCCCTAATACTTCCTGGAACTGAATTTGGTGAAGATCCTGATGCGAATATTTTTACATTATTTTCGTCAAATACTTCATAAGATGAGTATGATGAGCCATTATTAGCTATATAATATAAATCTACAATAGCCTCGGCATCCACTCCAAATTTATAATTAGATTGGTAACCTGAAATCAAGGTTTCACTTGCGATAATCTCATCATTGACAGCAATTTCTAAAGTATTATCTCCCCATCCGTCACCAATTTGATTTTTTAATACCAGTGTCCATGTTCCGCAAGTTCCTTCAAGTGGAGGAAGATCGGGTGCTATGACTTCGTTTATTACATGTACAACTCCATTATAGGCCTGAAGATCCGGAGTTTCAATAAGAATATCTTCGACAAATATGTCATCTCCAATTATATTGATCTTATTGAATTCCCCTTCATAATTAGGAAGTAGTTGGTTGTTAAATAGTGTGCTACTTGGGTTTTTTGTCCCAATCAGATGTGTTTTTACAATATTATCCGTGTACTGCCCATCAATTAAATCAGCAACTGGAATACCAAGTTCTTCACTAATTGCCTCAAAAGCGGCATCAGTTGGAGCAAATACCGTAAAAGGACCAGGTAGAGACAGGCTAGGATCAAGTTCGTCCTGGCTTCTTAATTCTTCCACTAAGCCCGCATTTATGATAGCAGTTTCTAACAAAGTATGGTCTGGACTTTGCTTAATGATTTCCCAAACGGTTGCCTCCGGAAAACCTTCTGGAGCAAGACAAAGGTCTATGACGTGCGCTACTCCGTTGTATGCTGTATAATTTGATTGAACAATCTTTGCTCCCGAAATTTCTAAATCTCCGTTTGATCCACCTATGATCAGGTCTTGTCCCTGAATAGTGGTAAGCGTGGTTCCAGGAATAAGATCCTCTTCCAAATAAACACCTTCTACTATATGAAATTTAAGTGCTTCAATTAAATCCACAAATGCTACATGATCAAATTGGTTCAGATTGATGAGTTCTCCCATAGCATCTACAGCCTCGTCATTCGGTAGGAATACAGTTATTTCTTGATTACCGTTAAGGATTTCTGGTAGATATGCATTTATAGCATAAACAGACTGCCATGCTCCAATGGTGTCATTGTATAAAAGTAAATCCTGAAGCGTAAATGCATCAACAATTATGTTTCCAACCATACCTAATTGAGCATTAAAATTTAAACTACAATCAAAGGTGTAGTTGCCTGGTATTTCAAAATCAATTACTCCCATGCAGGTCCCACTAATGGTACCTTCCGTTTCCTCCAAAAAAAAGTCGAATGGATTATTGAAAGAAGTATCTGTTACCGTACTTGATATTCCATTTACGGTATGATTGCCTTCAATATTTATAAATGCGACACTTTCTCCGGGTGCAATGGTGAGTTCATTTGGTGTAAATTCGAAGTTGGTCAATAGAACAATGTGATCTGCATCGCATGTTGACTGCCCATTTATGCTGAAAGTGATGAAAACTGAGCATAAAAAACTCAGGTAAATCTTAACTAGGTTCATTGTTGAAGCGTTGATTATGAAATGGTTAAATAATAAACAGAACATTTTTACTATTGTTTTACTATTTAAAACAAAATTGATGTTTTATTTGTGTAACTGTATGCTTGGCAAATATTTTTGTTGCATGCACTTAAAATTTTGATAAACAAAAAGACCTATTGGATTTCCAATAGGTCTTTAGTACTTTAATCAACTTAAAGTAATAATTGAACTTAATCTTCTGTAAAAGCGAATTCCATTGCCCACATCTTATGTCCTTCTTGCAGTGTTGTTGCTTTGGAATATAAAAGGTAACCTTCAGATTGCTCATCATTAGAATAAATAATATTGGGATGCCATATGAATGAATGTTCATTATAGCTATAAGGAATAGACCAATCTGTAATCAGTTTTACCGGGGTGCTTGTCCAAGAAATTCCATCATCAGAAAGTCTGTAATAAATTCCCGAAGCTGAAGGTGTGCTTGAACCATTATGAAATTCGCCATAATGATTCAAGGAATATACCATTATATATTTGTCTATAAATGAATTGTAGCTTACATGAGGAAATATGGCATCAGCATATCCAGTACCTGCTACCACTTCTTTTGATCGTATGGTTGAATTGGTAAATTGGTTATTGTCGTTTAAATAGTAGCAATCTGAAAAGTCCGGCGTGCCATCTGCAAATACATCAAATTTTGCCATGCAAATGTTCACCCCTCTGCCACTTCTGTTATGGTCTACATAATAAACAAATACCTCTGTCGAATCTTTAGAATACGTTATGGAAGGTTCTCCAAGACCTCCATCCCCGTATCCGTTATCATAGCTAATATCATAAGTGTTTTGAATTAAAGGCTCTGCATTTAATTCGAACGAGACACCTCCATCAGATGATATACCAAGACCTACAGAAGCATAGAAGCCAGGAATATTTCCAGGTAGAATGGTACCGTCGTGTTGTTCTGCATGAAAAACACTATAAATAATGCCTTGAGGATCCTGAATAAGCTGTCCGAGTCCAACATAATTTGCATAGAATGCATCTGGATCTGCTTCCGCCACTAGTGTTAATTCGGAAAGTTCTTTCAGACTAATCCCTTTCAAGATGTATGAACTGGTTCCGGCAGCAGTAATCAACTGGTAGTTTCCGGGTTCATTATTAATTACGCCTACTGTAATATCATTGTAATAATTCAGTCCAAGATTATGCCCTACAGGGAATTCACTATCTGTATTAAGTTCCAAGGAATAGGTTTTTGGACCTGGAATTATTGGTTCCTCTACTGGTGTTATAATTTCCTCTTGACATCCAAAGAATAAAAATATAAGCATCAAAAAGGAGCATTGTGTTATTGTCTTCATCTATTAAAAATAGTCAAACCCCTTATTTGATGCCTAATTAAGTGTTGTTCTGTCGGTTATAATGAATAGATATTTAGGTTTTTCGCAAGTTATAAGTAAGTACATTGATTTATCGAGCCAAAACTCAATCTATTTTTGAAGGAGATCCAATAAAATAAAGCCCAAATGATTAGGATTTATTCAGCAGAAATAAGATTGATTGATGCAATAAAATAGTGATATGAAAAAGCTATTTTATGCAGCTATATCCAAATGATTTGCCGAGTAGACTATATTGAAAACTGATTTATTATTCGTAAGTTTAGATACTTATGAATCAATCAATCACAAATATGAAAAACTTCTTTAATTACCTTATTTGTGCATGTCTAATATCCCTTACATCTGTTTCTTTTGGGCAGACTGATGATAAAGGGAAAGCCTTAGAAACAGCACTTTCAGGATTTTCTTTTCGTAGTGTAGGTCCAGCATTTATGTCTGGAAGAATTGCAGATATTGCCATTGATCCGAACAATGAAAATATTTGGTATGTTGCAGTAGGTTCCGGCGGAACATGGAAAACGACCAATGCAGGTACCACTTGGACGCCGATTACGGATAAGGAGTCATTTTATTCAACAGGATGTATTACAATAGATCCAAATAACTCTTCTACGATCTGGTTGGGTACCGGAGAAAATGTTGGTGGTCGTCACGTGGGTATTGGTCACGGGATTTATCGCAGTAATGATGGCGGTGCTTCATGGCAAGATATGGGGCTTAAAGAGTCTGAGCATATTTCTAAAATAATTGTTCACCCAAATGATCCAAATACAATTTGGGTAGCCGTACAAGGACCACTGTGGAGTTCTGGTGGTGAAAGAGGTTTATACAAATCTTCTGATGGTGGTCAAACCTGGGAAAATAAATTATATATCAATGAGTGGACAGGTGTGACTGATCTTGTAATTGATCCAACTAATCCAGATGTACTTTACCTGGCAAGTTGGCAAAAGCATAGGAATGTAGCTGCTCTTATGGGCGGAGGACCTGGAACTTCTCTATACAAAAGTACCGATGGTGGAGACAATTGGTCTAAGATTGATAAAGGTCTTCCAAATTCAAACAAAGGAAAAATAGGACTTGCTATTTCTCCTATGAATCCAACAGTTCTTTATGCTGCTGTAGAGTTAGATCGTCGTCAGGGAGCTGTTTATCGTTCTTCTAATAGTGGTGCTAGCTGGGAGAAGATGTCTGATACCGTATCAGGTGCAACTGGACCACACTATTATCAGGAACTTATAGCATCTCCGCATCATTTTGATAAGATCTATTTGATGAATGTAAGAGCTTTGGTATCTGATGATGGTGGAAAGACATTCTACACAATGAGTGAATCTAGAAAGCACTCAGATAATCATTCACTTACTTTTAAAAAGAATGATCCAAATTATTTATTGATAGGTACCGATGGAGGTATATATGAATCCTTTGATGATACTAAATCCTGGAGATTTGTAAATAATCTTCCATTAACTCAGTTTTATAAGCTTGCAGTAGATGATGCCGAGCCATTTTATAATATCTATGGTGGTACACAGGATAATAATACGCAAGGAGGTCCTTCTCGTACCTTTAGTGCTGATGGGATTAAAAATAGCGATTGGTATGTTTTGTTAGGTGGTGATGGTCATCAACCTGCAACTGAACCAGGCAACCCGGATATCGTATATGCACAATGGCAACAGGGTAATTTATACAGAATAGATAAAACGACTATGGAGGCTATTTATATCAAACCACAGAGTGGTCTTGATGAGCCATTTGAGCGTTATAACTGGGATTCACCAATATTGGTAAGTAGTCATGATCCGAAGAGATTGTATTTCGGCACTCAGCGCGTTTGGCGCTCGGACAATAGAGGTGATAGTTGGACAGCTATCTCCGGAGATCTTACGAAAGATGAAGAACGATTGGCTTTACCAATCATGGGACGTCAGCAAAGTTTCGACAATGCCTGGGATGTGTATGCAATGTCAACGTATAATACAATTACATCCTTGAGTGAATCCAATAAGAATCCAGATGTGCTATATGCTGGTACGGATGATGGTATTATACAATATACAAAGGATGGAGGTGCGAATTGGACCAAAATGACGGTAGATAAATTACCGGATATGCCAGCTTCAGGTTTTGTAAATGACATCAAGGTTGATTTGCACAACGATCAAGTTGCTTACGTTGCTTTGGATAACCATAAATATGGTGATTACAGTCCTTACCTGTATAAGACATCGAATGGAGGAAAGAGCTGGAAGTCTATCACAAATGGTATTCCTGATGGTACATTAATCTGGCGTTTAGTTCAGGATCATATAAATCCAAATCTATTATTCTTAGCAACTGAATACGGGGTTTATGTGAGTTTGAATCAAGGTGATAACTGGCACAAATTCTCTACTGGATTACCGACCATTTCAATACGTGACCTTGCGATTCAAAAACGTGAAAATGATTTAGTATTGGCAACGTTTGGGCGAAGCTTCTATATCTTGGATGATTACAGCCCGCTTCGTGAATTAACAGAAGAAAGCTTAGAGGCAGATGCCTTATTATTCCAGGTAAGAACTGCGCTTCAGTATAATGAAGTTATTGGTAGTTCAAGAAGTCAGGGCGGATCATTCTATGTAGCTAAGAATCCTGAATATGGAGCAATGTTTACGATGCACATCAAAGATGGACATACCTCTTTAAAAGCCGCTAGAAAGAAAGTAGAAGGTGAGCTGAAAACGGAGAATATTCCTTTCCCAGGATGGGATGCACTGGATGCAGAACAAAATGAAGCTAAGGCTGAGGCTATTCTTGTTATTCGTGATGCAGAGGGTAAGGTAGTGGATCAAATTTCTACTGCTTTAAGATCAGGTATTCAACGTGTGAATTGGGATTTGAAAAGGCCATATATCAATACAGCAGATGCCAATTCAAGTTGGGGCTTATACGCTAGACGCTTAGATGTTGAACCAGGTAATTACACGGTAAGTCTTCAAAAGAGAGTAGGCGGAACACTAACGGATCTTGCAGGACCTGTATCCTTTGAAGTTAAGCGTATCCGTGAGAATGTGCTTGAAAATCCCATTGCTGATCAGCGTGATGATTATATCAATCAATTGATGGCGCTAAATATGGAGGTTGATCTTGCAAATCATAATTTTAATAAGTCAAGTAAACATCTTCAGACCTTAATAAATGCGCTTCCTTATTTAAATAAGAATCAGTCGGAATTGACTGCGACTTTATATGGACTTCGCGATCAAATGAATACTATTAATAAGCAACTTAATGGTAGTTCTGCTAAAGCGGAGGTTGGAGAAAAAGATGATGTGACATTAGGTTACAGACTTTATTTTGCATCTAATGGGTTGGCTGGGAATACTTATGGGCCAACTCCATTACATATGGAAAGCTATGAAATTGCGAAAACTATGTTTTCGAGATTAAAGCCTAATATGCAGCAGTTTGCTGCTGATGTAAAGGCAGTATCTGAAGCGATGGAAGCTGCTGGAGCACCTAGAGTTTTAGATTAGGGAAATAATATGTAGTATATACATGCGACCAAGCTGTCTAATAATTATCTGACAGTTTGGTCGTTTTTGTTTATATCAGCTTGAAGTTTTACTTTAACTTGCCTTTCCTTTTTGTTTAAGTTATTCTCTCAGTACTATTAAAATTAATGCTTAGAGAAATAAGGCATTACCTATTCTTTTACAAGTAAATAGCTGGCTATTTCATCAGCGAGTAAGTCACTGCGGATATTTCCGTTATTACTGATAATGAAAATGGTAAGTTTATCCTCTGGAAAACGTAAAGTCTGCGCGTGAAATCCGTAAGTAACCCCATCGTGATGAATAGCATTTCTATTCAATCGGTCATTGAGCTTTAATCCAAATCCATAGGAGCTTATTTCGCTGTTTGGAATAGGTGCTTGGCTTATATTTAAATAATGATCATCATCGATTGATTGAAGTTTTTGTTCAAATATCAATTGGTCCTTGAGCGTTGTGTATAAAAAACCGTCTCCATTTGTTTTTGTAACTGTTGGTGTTTCCCACCATTCACCTCTTCCCCAATCCGAATACGGATTTGCTCTATTTGGAATGACCTCCATATATCGTTTGACGAAAGCGGTTTCATTCATCCCCATGTTTTTGAAGAAATCGTTAGAATAATCATTGAAAGAAACACCGGTTACTTTTTCAATGATCATAGCGAGGATAATATAGTTAGAGTTACTGTATTCATAATTTGAACCAGGTTTAAAAGTAAGGTTTTTCTGTTGCGCCAATAAATCTATGATATCATTATTCTTTAATCCAACCCTTTTCCACCATACAGGTCCTTCGTTGGCCAATAAATCAACATATTCCTGAATGCCACTAGAATGATTTATTAGGTGCCTTATTTTGATTTCCTCTTTAACTTCTGTATACAGGTTTGGGAAGTATTTCCTGAAATCCTCCTCCAAATTCAGTTTTTGATCCAGCGATAACTCAAGTATCATCAAAGCGGTGAATTGTTTTGCTGTGGATGCTATGTTAGATCTTGTTTTTTGACTAAATGGAATCTGATGCTGAAGATTTGAAAGCCCTTTATATCGTTCATAAATGATTTCTCCATCTTTTATGATTCCTACACCTAATCCGGGGTGATTATCCTGAATAGTGGAATTGAGAAGTAAATCAATTTTTTCGAATTGTTGCGTTTGAGCAGATAATGCAAATGCACTCGCAAATGATAATAATATTATAATTATATTTTTCATATGTATAAAGTAGTAAAAAAACATCAAACTTTGAGCTCAGTCTAATTGTATTTTATTCGTAAAACGGGATTTTATTGAAAATATGGAAGTCAGAGATAGATTAAAGGATGAATAATTGATAAAAGGTTTGGTGAATCTAATTTTGAAAAGTTGAACCTGTACAGTTTGCTCTCTTTATCCTTTTTTATAGTTAAAACACCATATAAAATGGGTAAAAGGCTTAAATGAGACTGAAAACAAAATAAATAAGTACAAGAATCAATGATATATAGCGAAATGAAAAAATTATTATTTGTGTTTGCAGTTATTCTGGCCCTAATCTCATGCTCGACCTTCAAGTCAGGATTAACGATTCCAGCCAATCAGACATTTTTATTGGGGGAGTTTAATGATAAAAACTATTCTGCGGATTTGTTCAACAAATCAAATCTAACAGTCAATATTAAAGCAGTAGACAAAAAATCTGGGGAAGTAATTCAAAGTTTTGGATTAGCACCTAGAGGGAAAACTAAAATATATATCAGTAAAGACGAAACTGTTTATTTTGAAAATGAAAATGGAGTAGATGTAAAGGTTGATGTGACCCTAAGTAAAGGTGTAGAAGGTATGCGTTATATCAATAATAAATAAAAAACGATTACACTATTTTAAAGTATAACCGTCTTTTTTAGTAGCAGGGACAAGACTCGAACTTGCGACCTTCGGGTTATGAGCCCGACGAGCTACCAACTGCTCCACCCTGCGATAT
>OMKD01000229.1 GCA_900299495.1 Sphingobacteriales bacterium | reverse complement strand
CGTTCCAAAGGTGCATACTCTGCATTGACTGTTCGCTATATCGATCTTAAGCAAGAAGAGGCCATCTTTGAGAATCAGCAATTCACCGGTTTCGACTATGTGGGGAATTCCATTGTAGATGCACAGTATGAATATAATATCAGCAGAGCAGTAAACCCTTGGTCTTTGATGGTTCAGTATCGTCAGTTGGTGACACCAGCAAGTGATTTTGATCGTGATTTTTCTCGCATTTCAATGACCGTAAATAAGGCCTTTACTTATGATTCAAAGAGAAATGTGCGCCTGCGTATGTTTGCTGGTTATTTCATTTCCAATGAAAACAGAAACTCTTTCTCTGATTCCGGAAGAGCTTTTCAGTTAACAGGGAATGGACACGACTTGGATGATGCCTGGTATGATGATCAAATGATAGGGCGTAATCAGTTGGATGGTCTTTGGTCTAAGCAGGTAGCGATTCGAGATGCTGGATTTAAGAATGCCTTTCCGAGATCCTTCTCTTCCATTTCTGGAAATAGTAATAATATGATGATCGCGGCAAACCTCTCCGCAGATCTGCCAGTTGACTTGCCGTTGAAATTACCATTAAAGCCTTATTTCGATATAGCTTATTCCGGTGGTGGCCCTATGGAAAGTACAGCATTAGTGGATAACTTATGGTATTCTGGAGGTATAGCCTTTGTGTTACCATTTGATATACTATCCATCTACTGCCCGGTGATCAATTCCGATAACCTGCAAAGTATATATTTATCGAGTGCACAGGATTCATTTTTCAAACAAATTAGTTTTAGTTTAAAACTGGATATATTAAACCTCGATAAGACCTTAAATAAGCTAGGTCTTTAAAAGAAAGCTCAACAGAAATGAAAAACAATTCATTAAAAATCTTAGCCCTGTGTATCTTTTGCACAGGGCTGAATATTTTATCAGCTCAAGAATACAGTGATTCCCTCCAATTGTATTTTGAAACCCTACAGGAACTTCGGCTAAAAGAGCAGCAGGTCAAAGCCCGAATTGAATTTCTGCGCAGGAATGTTGCTTTTTCAGATATAGGGAAAAAAACAGTTCCATTTATAGATGCTCAGGATGCTATAGTAGAACATTCAGCCATGCTTTTATCGTACGATGAGGAATCAGAAGGGCCAGAGTGGGTCTCACATATCATATATCCGGAAAGTGAGACAGATAAAGCAAAACGAAAGAATAATTTTCGAATAGACCAAAAGGTACAGAGTCTATCTGCTACAGCTGCCTATTATACGGAGTTGAATAAGTTAGATGAAGAAATTACCTACGATCGGGGACATATGGCTCCTTCTGCCGATTTTGCTTGGTGGCAAAGAGCCATGGATGAGTCTTTCTTTTATTCGAATATGTCTCCCCAGTTAGCCGGTTTGAATCGTAACAAATGGAGGATCATGGAGGATATGCTTAGAGAATACTCCAACCGAACAGGAAATTTATTGTATGTTACAACGGGGCCATTATTTACTGGTGTAATTGAAAATCCACTGCCGGATTCCAAGATAGATGTTCCGGGAGCCTATTTTAAAGTAATTGTGGATCCAATAGCAAAGTGTGGAATTGGATTTGTGTTGCCGAATGAGTTTATCTCCACCAAAGAGAAACTGATTAATTACCATCATAATATTGATGAGATTGAAGAAATGACAGGCTTAGATTTCTTTGCTGCTTTAGAAGACCCATTGGAATGGTTCGTTGAAGCAGATACAGAACCACTAACTTGGCTGCCTGCCGATGAGGTTGGTGTTATTCCCAATTATTATTTGAGTGGAAACCTAAGAAATACCGAAAATCTGGACTTATTACTTGGCACCGGGAAAGAATATACAATCTGTGGAGGCGTTGATAAAATCGTTGAAAACGCAAAGTCATTTACGATTTATCTATCTACGGAATACGAGGACCAACCCTTAGTCGTCAGCATTCAAAAAACGATTGCAGATCAGATTAATCTTAACTTTGAAGACACCTTCAGTAGCAGATATGTTTTTGTTCGTGGGAAGGTTGATAAATACCGATCTAAAAAACGGGTCATTATTGAATCATCAACTGACTTCGGTTTATTCAGTTTTTAAGGTTGTTGTCTGTAGATCAACTCAGAGCATTTGGCTTTCTGAAACATGCGAATTGCATTTTCCTGAATTTCTTCAGAAGTAATCTGTTGATAAAGCTGAGATTCTGAGTTGATCAATTCGATATCTCCAATCGATTCAAAGAAGCAAAGGTTGATGCCTTTGTTTACGATACTCATCTCTGAGAATACAATAGAGTTTTCAACTTTGTTTTTGACCTTGGTCAGTTCATGTTCAGATACTAACTCTGATTTAATCAGCTCCAATTCTTTCCAGATTTCTGCTTTGACTTGCTCGATCGTATACCCATCAGCTGGCTTGGCTTCTATCATCAATAAACCTGTATCCACAGCTCCAGTCAGGTAGCAATCGATATGGCTTACGATTTTTTGTTCCTTGAATAGTTTACTATAGAATCTGGAGGATCTTCCATTGCACAATAAGTCTGAGATCAGATCACAGGCATAAAAGTTTTTAGCCACTCGATTTGGAGTATGGAATGCCAAATAGAGAGACTCAATTGGTGCGTTTCCATAAGCAAGCTTGTGTCTGTATTCCACCTGCTCCGGTTCCTGCTCATCTGCTATCTCACCTGTTGGCCTACTTGGTATATCTCCAAACCATTTTTCGATCAGCTCGAATCCATTTTCGTGCTCTATATTTCCGGTTAGGCAAATAATCGCATTATTAGGACCATAATATTTATTGAAAAAGTAACTTACTTCTTCGAGCTTAGCCTTTTCGATATGCGAAACATCCTTTCCAATTGTTGGCCAACGATATCCATGTTTTTTATAGCAAAGATCTGAAAGGTGATGATGTACATCTCCGTAAGGTGGATTTAGGCAAGTTTCCTTAAACTCTTCCACAACAACCTTACGTTGTACATTCAGGTTTTTCTCATCAATGGTCAGGTTAAGCATGCGGTCTGACTCCAGCCATAGTACGGTCTCCAGATTTTCAGCGGGGACTACATCATAGAAATTGGTCAAATCTGCATTGGTAAAAGCATTATTTTCCCCTCCGGCAGTTTGAATATAATTATCGAAAGAATCCACATGTTTTGATCCGGAGAACATAAGATGTTCAAACAGATGTGCAAATCCAGTATGCTCGGGATCCTCGTGTTTAGAACCTACTTTATACAGTATATTTACAGCGACCATAGGACTACTCTTGTCCTCATGCACGATGGCCGTTAGACCATTTTCCAATACCTTCTTCTTATAACTGATCACAAAAATGTCCTTTAATAAATGATGTAGTATGCAAAAGTAGTTTTTGTATTCATAAGTTCAAAGGTGTTTTTTTGATCCTCAGGGGTAAGGAGGTGACATTTAGTGTTTAGCAGTAAATTCAGATTGTGTGATTTATTGTTTATTTTGTGGTTCTAGTTGCTACCAAATACATTAAATCAAAGGATGGCTAATAAATTTAGTAAACATAAATTCCAGACGAATGCCTTCAGGGAAAAGAACCTACGGCAGGATACGAAAGTTGAAACAGCGGAAGGTATAGACATAAAATCTGTTTATACACCTGAATCAACCGAAGGTATAGAACATCTTAATCACGTTTCCGGAATCTCTCCTTTCTTACGAGGCCCATATAGTTCAATGTATGCCGTTCGTCCCTGGACGATCAGGCAATATGCTGGATTCTCTACAGCTCAGGAAAGTAATGCATTCTACAAGCGAAATCTTGCACAGGGTCAAAAAGGGCTTTCTGTTGCCTTTGACTTGGCAACTCACAGAGGTTATGATTCTGATCACCCCAGAGTAAAAGGGGATGTTGGAATGGCAGGAGTTGCTATTGATTCGGTAGAAGATATGAAGGTGTTGTTTGACGGAATACCACTGGACAAAATGTCTGTATCCATGACCATGAACGGGGCGGTAATTCCTGTTATGGCATTCTTTATCGTTGCGGCAGAAGAGCAAGGGGTGGATAAAGCCCTGCTTTCAGGAACAATACAGAATGATATCCTAAAGGAATTCATGGTGAGAAATACCTATATCTATCCACCAGCACCATCTATGCGAATCATCTCGGATATTTTTGAGTATACCTCTCGAAATATGCCAAAATTCAATTCCATTTCTATTTCAGGGTATCACCTGCATGAAGCAGGTGCACCGGCAGATTTGGAACTAGCGTATACGATTGCAGATGGATTAGAATATATAAAGGCGGGATTGAAGTCTGGTTTGAAGATTGATGAATTTGCGCCAAGACTATCTTTCTTTTGGGCAATAGGTATGAATCATTTCATGGAAATAGCCAAGTTAAGAGCTGGGCGTTTGTTGTGGGCAAAGGTTGTTAAGCAGTTTGATCCAAAGTTAGAGAAATCCATGGCTTTAAGGACACACTGCCAAACTTCAGGGTATAGCCTTACCGAGCAGGATCCTTTCAACAATGTTGCCAGAACTTGCATTGAAGCCATGGCTGCAACCTTGGGAGGAACACAAAGTTTACACACAAACTCTTTGGATGAGGCAATTGCCTTGCCTACTGATTTTTCGGCAAAGATTGCACGGGATACACAGAAGATCATTCAGGAAGAGTCTATGATCACCAAAGCAGTGGATCCATGGGCAGGATCTTACTATGTAGAGAGCCTTACGCATGAGTTGGTAGAAAAAGCCTGGGCTCATATTCAGGAGATTGAGGAAATAGGAGGTATGGCTAAAGCCATTGAGCAAGGCATACCAAAGATGCGCATTGAAGAGGCTGCTGCTAAGAAGCAGGCACGAATAGATGTGGGGCTAGAGCAAATAGTAGGTGTCAATGTTTTCCAGCAAATGGAAACGCAGGAATTAGAAACCTTAGAGGTAGATAATACACAAGTATTGGAGATGCAGATCCGCTCTATTGAGCAGATCAAGGCTTCCAGAGATGAGACAAAAGTAGCAGATTGCCTTGCTGCTATTGAGCAGGCTGCAGCATCTGGT
>OMKD01000228.1 GCA_900299495.1 Sphingobacteriales bacterium | reverse complement strand
TCATCCGAATTTGGACGAATTACATATTGTACCGGAAATCTACAATCAATCAGGTTGTGGTCAGAAGCAATGTGTACGTTTTCCAGATAGTATAATAAGGTTGTACCCTCGAACCAAGGCGTATTTTCAGATCGATTTACTACATTATCTCCATTTAAAGCAGATATCGGAACAAATTGAACATCCTTTATCTCCAATCTTGCCGAGAATTCTTCAAAATCAGCTTTTACCTGCTCAAAAACATCCTGATCATAGCCCACCAAGTCCATCTTATTGATACAAACTACCAAATGAGGAATTTGAAGCAAACTTGCAATAATGGCATGGCGCTTGGTTTGTTCCACAACTCCATTTCTTGCATCTACAAGAATAAGAGCGACATTTGCGGTGGATGCTCCGGTTACCATATTACGAGTATACTGTATATGCCCTGGAGTGTCTGCGATGATAAACTTTCGCTTGGGTGTGGAAAAGTACCTATACGCTACATCGATCGTAATCCCCTGCTCTCTCTCCGCTTTTAAGCCATCTGTTAAAAGAGCCAGGTTTACGCCTTCTTCACCTCTTTTTTCAGTTGTTTTCTTTATCGCTTCGTACTGATCCTCAAAAATGGACTTACTGTCATACAGTAAACGGCCAATAAGGGTACTTTTTCCATCATCTACGCTGCCGGCTGTTGTGAAGCGCAGCAACTCCATATTATCGTGCTCTATCACTTTCATAAATTTTGAAGATTAAAAATACCCTTTTTTCTTTCTGTCCTCCATGGCTGTATCTGAACGCTTATCGTCTGCTCGACCTCCGCGCTCTGTCATGCGAGTAGTTGCTATTTCCTGTATGATATCTTCCACAGATTGTGCATTGGATTCCCAAACACCTGTACAAGTTGTATCGCCAATAGTTCTACAACGAACCTCAGCCTCAAAGACCTCCTCTTCTGGTCTTCTGTTGATATGCGGTGTATCTGCTAAAAGCACTCCATCTCTTCTAAACACTTTGCGTGTATGGGAGAAGTATAGATTTGGTAAGGGTACGTTTTCCATTGCTATATACTGCCACACATCTAGTTCTGTCCAATTGGAAATTGGGAATACCCTGAAGTGCTCACCAAAATGCATTTTACCATTGAATATGGACCACAATTCTGGTCTCTGATTTTTTGGATCCCATTGTCCAAACTCATCTCTATGAGAAAAGAAGCGTTCCTTTGCTCTTGCTTTTTCTTCATCTCTTCGCGCACCACCCATAGCCACATCATACTTACCATCTTCCAAAGCTTTAAGCAAAACAGCGGTTTGCAAAGCATTACGGCTTGCATTAAATCCTTTTTCTTCTCTTACTAACCCTGTTTGGATAGCCTCTTCAACAGAACCCACAACTAATTTAGCGCCTAGACTTCCCAACCATTCGTCCCGAAAACGTATCGTCTCGTCAAAATTGTGACCAGTATCAACATGTAATAAATGAAAAGGAATCTTCGCAGGATGAAAAGCTTTCATTGCCAGATAAGTAAGCAAAATAGAATCTTTCCCACCGGAAAATAGAATAACCGGATTCTGGAATTGCGCAGCAACCTCTCTTAAAACATAGATGCTCTCTGCCTCTAACTCTTTAAGGTGGCTAGTATGATATGAATTGTTCATAAGTATCTGATTAGATCCGAATCAATGGTTCAATGGCCTTAAACAATGACTGAATACACTCATCCAAAGTATGCTTTTCAGTGTCTATTTCCAAAAATGGTACTTCTGGAACCTCAAAAGGAGAATCTATTCCAGTAAAGCCCTTTATCTCTCCACGTCTAGCTTTTTTATACAGTCCCTTCACGTCTCTTTTTTCACAAACATCCAGACTAGCCTTGATGTATATTTCTTTAAAAAACTCCTCTCCGATGATTGCTTTAGCGTGCGCACGAATATCTTTTGTGGGGCTAATAAAGGAGTTTATCGTTATCAGACCAGATCGGTTATATAATTTGGATATTTCTGCAACACGCCTATTGTTTTCCAACCGATCTTCAACAGAAAAACCAAGATTACTATTGATTCCATTTCGGATATTATCGCCATCCAGAACCTGAACGATATAACCTTTTTGAAAAAGAATTTTCTCCAACCCTATCGCAATAGTGCTTTTTCCAGATCCTGATAAACCACAGAACCAAAGACTAACAGGTCTTTGGTTTAATCGTCTACACCGATCTTCAAACTGTACCAGACGATCGTAAATAGGAAAAATATTTTCAGCCATAAGGGTCTATTTTTGAGCTTTTATCAACAGATTTCTATCTACAGTAATCTGCAGGCCCATTCCAATATGCTTCAAGTTAACTAAAACCTGACGATCTTCAGGATTTCCAACAATATATCCTTGTGTACCCGTAAGGTTTCCTGCTGATATTTCTACCAAGTCGCCAAGGCTAAAATCACAATCTTTAAGTTCTACTTCCCATCCTTCACCCAAGATTCGCTTCATCAAATCTATTTCGGCATCTGGAATAGGAATCATTTCGGAAGAAAAGCGTACAAAGTTTACAACGTTTGAACATTGAAGCACTTTTACATATTCCTCCTTACTGATCTTCACAAATACATAACACGTAATCAATGGCAGCTCCACCTCTTTTCGCTTACGATTATACAAACGTACCTTTTTCATCAAAGGTAAATA
>OMKD01000227.1 GCA_900299495.1 Sphingobacteriales bacterium | reverse complement strand
ATTTTTGCTACTGGATACGAAATCTTAGGCGCTTTACCTGTTAAATGACCCATTAAGGATCCCATTCTACCTGCAAATCTAACTAAGAAGGAAGGTGCTTTCAAGCTTGGTGGTTTTACACCTGCAACCTCAGCAATAAGTCCTGTAGCTTCTTTGTAGCTTAGGTTTTCATTCCCAAGGATATACATTTCACCAATCCTTCCCATGTTCAAAGCATTACATATACCAGCAGCTACATCTTTTACATATACCCAATTCTTACCACCACTGGTGATCAGTTTTAATTCCCTTTTTGCTACTGCAAGAATTACCGCACCACTTGAGGGTTTGGAATCATAAGGACCGATCATAAAGGTTGGGTTTACTATTACCGCAGGTAGTTTTCTATCCTTTACGGCATTAAGTACTACATCCTGAGCATCCAGTTTAGAGTCAACATAATCAAGCCCGAATTCCTTTGCCATGGTAACAGTTGTTTCATTTCCTGGCTTGTCTTTGGATCCAAATCCAAATGCACTGGCTGAGCTCACATGAATGAATCTCTTTATGTTGTTGGACAAAGCTGCTTCAATCATGTTTTGTGTGCCATCTACATTGACTTTATAATAGATTTCATGTCTGATTGGCCATACATTGGTTAGTGCAGCAATATGAATGATTGCATCACAGCCTTTAACATGTTCAATAAGACCTTCTCTGTCTAATAGATCACCTTCTACGAATTCGATATCTAATCCTTCAAGTGTTCGGCTTTTACTGCCTTTTTGTATAAGTGCTTTAAGTTTATAATTTCTCTTAAGAAGTTCTCTAACTGTATTTGAACCCAATAGCCCATCTGCCCCAGTGATAAAAATTCTTTCCAATGGTTCCGGTTTTGATTAGTGATTGATTTTTCGAATACTAAGGTAATTGTCATTATTGGAAACAACAAGAAAATGTTCATCTCCAATCTCAATGTATTCAATAGTTCTGCTATTATCTAGGAGATTTAAACCCGATATTGAGGCAGCATTGAAGTTTCCTTTACCATCTCCTAATAATAAATAACCCTTGTTTCCATCATAGCGAATGGTCTCTACCTCAGCCTGATGTATTGCACCTATACCTAGAATATCCAAGTGACCGTCTTTATTGAAGTCTTGTATAATTGCATCCAGAGTTGGACCTGTCTGAGCAATTGGAGGAATTGACTTTTGTTCAAAGTCTCCGGATCCATTATTCAGGAATAAGGTAGTTCCAAAATTCTGTACAGTAAGGTGTTTAGCTGCTTCTACTTGTTCTTTACCGTAGATTCCTATAATATCAGCATCAGAGAAAGCAGAGTAGGTTTCAAAATTAGTTGCGATATCTGGTACTTGTTGAGAAGAACATTCACGACCTCTGACAGGTAAAAATAGTCCATTGCTTTCTTTGGAAAGTACGATGTCAAAACTTCCATTGGCATCAAAGTCATTGCAATAGATATGGAAATCCTGACCTCCTTTGGGATTAAATTTGTTGTTCTTTCCAAGGTTTCCAGCAAAAATATCAAGATCACCATCTTTATCTAGATCTTCGATATGAATACTGTACCACCATCCAGCTTGATTTTCAAAGGCAGGAAGTTCGGTCTTTTTGAATGAATATCCTTCATTCTTAAATAGAACCGGAGCCATCCATTCTCCAACTGCAATGAAATCATCGTCCTTATCATTGTCGTAATCAAGAATTCCTATATCATAGATCATACCTGCTTCCATCCATTCCGGGGCAACTTTCTCGGTTACATCAACAAAAGTACCAGATTGATTTTCCAGTAAATAGGATTTTGGGGTAAATGGATATTTAGAAGAAACAACATTTGCTCCTATGATTAAATCCTGATCTCCATCCTGATCATAATCCAATGCTTTGATCACCTTTGTATTTGTTTTGATATCAGTCAGGGGTTTTGCTGATTCAAATTGTCCATTTCCTTGGTTTATATAAATTCTATCTGTTTGATTGGCAGACGACTCCTTAAATTCATAGGATCCACTTCCAACGATAAGGTCTAAATCTCCATCCTGATCAGTGTCCAAGAAGATGGCAGTTTGGTCCTCGTATGCTTTATCATTTTCTAACAGATCTTCTTGACTTCGCTCAAATTTTCCTGAAGTATTCTGAATGAATATTACAGCAGACTGACCATTAGCTCCGCCAATAAATAAGTCTTGCAGGCCATCACCATTTATATCAGCAGTTGCTGTACATGGCCCAGTTATTGATTTCTTTTGAGGAAGAAGCAATTGAGCTGCATAATCATCGTAGTTGTTTTCCTGATGAATAAAATCAAGACCCAGTAATGACGGATCAACATTGTTAAATACCTTGCTCGCACTCGTGTTACCTGTGGCTACTGACTTCACAGTATTTGATTGTTCTATAGTCAATAGCTGATTAGTATTTACATTTTTTAAAGTGTTCTGGGTTCCATCAGCCCAAGTGACTACCAATTTGTTAATGGTCTTGCTATCACCTAAACCAAAATGAAGTCTATTATCAACGGTAGAGAGATATCCTTTTGAAGGATAATTATCCATGGATTGATACTTTTCATCGTGGTAGATTTCTACTTTGGCACCAGTTCCAAAAGTATTCTTATTGGATCCTTTCAGTGCAATGTTTAGGTAATTTCCTGAATTCAGGTTTTTGTAAATACCCGATTCATCGCTTGTATTATTTAAAATCAAATCAAGATTACCATCGTTATCTAAATCGGCGTAGGCAGCTCCACTTGTAAAGGTTGCCTGTCCAAGTCCCATTTCTCTTGATTTATTTTTAAAACTTAAATCTCCCTGATTGATATAGAGATAATTCTTTAGTTTCTGTGCTGGAAGCATTGCAATGAGACTGTCTATGGGTAAACTTGCCTGACTAGCTTCTAGTTTTTTTAGGAAGATATTAGCATCTCTGTTGGTCACATCCTTGTAAATTCCATTACTAACAAATATATCTTTCAGGCCATCATTGTTTAAATCAACAGAAAGGGGTGCCCATGACCAGTCTGATTTGGATACACCTGCCATTTGACCTATATCAGTAAATTGCCCATTCCCCAAATTCAATTGGAGCATATTAGACATATACTGATGATGATATCCATTGTTTACCATTAACCAGAAATTAGAGGTACTCATAGATGCCATGTTCTCCTTGTTTCTTTTGTGGTCTTCTGCCAACATGTCAAGGACCATCAAGTCATTCATACCATCATTATTAATATCAGAAAAATCTGATCCCATAGAGTAAAAGGAGGTATGTGAAAAACGCTGCTCTATTTCGTTTTTGAATGAGCCATCACCTTGGTTGATATACAAAATATCCGGATCTAAATAGTCGTTACATACATAGATATCTGGTAAATTGTCGTTATTGAAATCACCTATTGAACATGAAAGGCCCCAGGCTTTATTAACAATTCCTGCTTTTTCTGTAATGTTTACGAATTTGTTTCCTTTGTTCTCAAAAAGGTGATCTGATGTTTCATATTCAATGGTATTCTTAGCACTTGGACTTAATGTGCTACTATTTTGAAAATCCACTCTGTGATTAAGCTGATACATATCTAGATCACCATCTTTATCAAAATCAAAGAAATAAGCTTGGGTACTGTATCCTTCAAAGTCCAATCCCCATTGAGCAGCTTGCTCTATAAAGGTTCCGTTTTTTTGATTGATGAATAAAAGGTTTCTTCTTAAGTCCGCATTTGGTATTGGACCTGATCTGCTGACGTATATATCCAACCATCCATCAGCGTTGACATCAGCCATACTAACACCTGTTTTCCAGCCTGAATTGGTTGTTACACCTGCTGAAGTAGTAATGTCCTCAAATTTGATGTCTCCTTTGTTTAGGTAAAGCTTATCGGTGCCATAATTAGATATCAGGTAAATATCTGATAATCCGTCATTATTTATATCACCTACAGCTACTCCTGCACCTCCATAGATATATGGGTAAGAAATGAAGTTGAACTGGGCGGTTTCTATAAAACTATTTTGAAAATCTATACCGCTGTAGACAGATTCCATTTTTTGGAAGCCTTTAAGACTTTTTTTATCGGACTTTGCTTCCTCCTTGGAACAAGCGGTTAAAATACCCAATATAGGCAGAAAGAGTAAGAGGGTTTTTAAAGAGATTGTATTTGAGTCAGTAGAGTACATAGCAATTAATTAGTTAGTAAGGTGTAAACCAGAGTTGTTCTTTGTCTTTTATGTTTCCTATATAATTGATTAGTATTTCAGAGCCTGAGGGAATAGTTTTAGTACATTCTACAAACATGGTAGATGCATCAGAATCCATTAAAACCTCAGCATTCGGTTGGTCACTATGGTTATAAATCGAACCATAGCCCAATGCAATACATGCAGGATTTTCAGACTTATCTAGTAGAAAATAATAGTTGTATAGAACGGTTTTATCAAGATCAGGCACTTGATCTGAAGGGATTTTTATAAGAGGACATATTTCGATGAGAGCTCCAGCTTCGATGTCATTGGCACAGAACATACCTCTTCCTTTTTTTTCAGTTTCGGCGACATATAATCCTGGAATTTGCTGTAGACTCATTTCTGTAGTTTTTCCAAATATGAGGAATTGAAAGGAGTCTTTAAAATTTATGTTCGTTTAAATCCAATTAATTGTGTGACTAAAGTAATATTTTACAGGCTTTTAGTATCTGTTAATATATATATATTTTGTATTGAGTGGTTTGTTTTTTAGATTTGCCTAAAAATAAATTTAGACGATATATGGGAATTGGACAGCGTATTGCTTTGTTTGGTTTTTTTTGCCTTTTTTCGCTTATAGCGAATGGTCAAAATTCTATTGTGTTAAATGTTAATGGGGGTGGTGAGTCCTTGCCATTTGCTAGTGTGGAAATTACTGGATTGGAGCTACAGGCGGTTTGTGATAATAATGGACAGCTAGTTATCAATGATATTGACTTTAATCGTTCATATGATTTGAGTATTCGTTATTTAGGCTATCAGCCTTTGGATACTACGTTTATGGTAGGTAAACGAGATACGGAAATAACTTTTGACCTAAAGGAGATTCCTTTTGAATTATCCGAGATGGTGGTATCGGGTACAAGAACCAATAAGCGAAGATTGGAGTCAGCGGTTGCCGTTCATGTTATAGATGGCCAAACATTTGAGATGACAAACTCTGGAACTTTGGCAGAAGGTATGTGCTTTCAGCCTGGTTTAAGAGTTGAGACGGATTGTCAAACCTGTAATTACACACAGCTTCGGATGAATGGTCTGGCAGGATCTTATACGCAGGTTTTGATTGATTCGAGACCTATATTTTCATCCATTATGTCCTTGTATAGTTTAGAACAAATTCCTGCATCACAGATTGAACGTGTTGAAGTTGTGCGAGGAGGTGGATCTATCTTATATGGTGCTAATGCAATTGCTGGTACCGTAAATGTGATTACCAAATTACCCAAAGAGAGTGAATGGTCTGTTAAACAGAGTTTCACAAGAATCAACCAGCAGTCCAATGATTTGGCCTTTCAATTGAACGGGACTATTGTAGATGAAGAGCAAAAGAAAGGTATTTCTTTTTATGCTAGTGATAGGAACCGAGTGGCATACGATCATAATGGTGATGGATATTCAGAATTACCAGCTTTACGAACGACATCATTTGGATCAAAATTTTTCTGGAAACCAAATACAATACATGTATTTCAAGGTAATCTTTGGAAGATTCATTCGTTTAGACGCGGTGGAAATGCATTTGATCTACCCGCTGATCAAGCTGATCAGGCAGAGGAACGTGATCACAATATTTTTGCAGGAGGATTAGAGTATACATTCAATCCTAAAGAAAAATCTTATTGGGCAAATGCCTATTTAAGTTTTCAGGATACAGATCGAAGACATTACACAGGAGTTGATCACTCTGATGGTTGGGGAAATACAATAAGCAATACAGTTGTTGCAGGATTTCAATTGAATAAAAAATGGAATACTAAGCTGGGGAATCAGGTGTTAACTACTGGATACGAGTATCAGTATGATAATACCTTTGATGAAATCAAGGCATATGATTTTCTAATTGATCAGCAGATTGATTTGGGTGGACTTTTCTTGCAAGGCGATCTTTCTCTTGGTCCCAAATGGTCGTTAATCAGTGGCTTGAGATATAATACCCATACTAATCTTGACAAAGCGATTATTACTCCAAGGGCTAATCTTTTGTTCAAACCAAATGATCTTAATCAGATCAGGATCTCTTGGGCAAAAGGTTTCAAACCTGCTCAGGCTTTTGAAACAGATATGCATATTGCCTTCTCAGGCGGAGGGATATCGAGAATAGCAATAGCAGATGATTTAAAAGCAGAAACTTCCAGAAGCTATAATTTATCCTGGGACTTTAATAAGGCTAGTGCTAAAACCGTTTATGGATTTACACTTTCAGGATTTTACACAGAATTATTCGATGCCTTTGTATTGGAAGAATTGGGTGTTGATAGCCTAGGCAATCAGGTTTTACTTCGTAAGAATAGCGGAACATCGACCGTTCGAGGTTTCAATATAGAGAGTAGATGGAATTATGATCAAAAGTTCCAAGTGGAAGCAGGTTTAACTATTCAGGATTCTAGATATGACGAGCTGATTAGCTGGTCTGAAGAGTTGCCTGGCAACCAAGCATTTTTGCGAACTCCTGATCAGTATGGATTTATGACTTTAGCATTATTTCCAAGTTCAAAACTTAGTGCAACTCTTTCAAGTGTTTATACCGGAAGTATGCTGGTTCCTCATTTTGGAGGAGCACCTGAGCAAAGCGAAGATGAATT
>OMKD01000226.1 GCA_900299495.1 Sphingobacteriales bacterium | reverse complement strand
TAGCTCTATCGTCTGACTAAATCGCTCCTCCTTATACTGATACTCTTTTACAAAATCCTCTATCTCTTTTGAAAAGGATCGCATATGCCCATATACCGTAGTGTATCCATTCGGATGCTTAATATAAAGAGCATTTCCATAGCCATGAGGCTGAACACTGATCTTTTCTATATATCCATTAGCAGAACTGTATAGCTTATCACCTTCTACGCCGTGTGCAGATTTGATATCCAAACCACCATGAAAATGATTACTTCTTAATTCACCGAAAGTACCAGAAAGCCGAATCTCATGTTTTACAGGCCAACTAAAATAGTTTGTGGGAAGATTTTCAGCCTTTAGAAGGCTGAAAGAGATTATAAATAATGTTGAAAAAAATATCTTATACATCGAATGTTATGCAAATAGTTAAACATTTGAATCATTTACATCTAATAAAATAGCAGAATTTCACTTCTCGAAAAGCAAGCCCCAAAACACAAAAACGACTCTGCAGTACATGCATTTATTCTTCAAACAAAGAATAAATCTAAATAATTTTTCTAGGCAAATCAGCATCTAAAATGTCAGCCCAATTACCAACTTGGGTTCCTCTACTTTCATTTTCACTTAAAAATCGCTGAAACTGGTCAATACTAATCGCACGTGCACCTAAACTCCCTAAATGACTCGTTTCCTGTTGACAGTCAATTAATTTATACCCCAACTCACCAAGTCTTCTTACCAGTGCTATAAACCCAAACTTAGACGCATTTGAAGCAAGAGCAAACATAGATTCTCCAAAGAAAATATCTCCAATTGCTAAACCATAAAGGCCACCAACTAATTCTCCATCTTTCCAAACCTCAACAGAATGAGCCAAACCAAGACCATGAAGACGGATATAGGCAGCACGCATGTCATCTGTAATCCAAGTACCATCTTCCTCCTGACCAGCACGTTTTGCCTTTGCACAATTATCAATAACCGCTTCAAAGGAAGAGTCGAAAGTAACACTATATTTTTTCTGATTTAAATAAGGGCGCATGCTTTTCGACACTTTCAATTCTTGAGGAAAAAGCACAAATCTGGGATTAGGTGACCACCATAAAATTGGATCACCAGGATTATACCATGGAAAAATACCTTTCTTATAGGCTAGAACAAGACGCTCTGTACTAAGATCTCCGCCAACAGCAAGTAGGCCATCTTCAGCTAACTTCGGATCGGGGAAAAGTAATTCATCGCTTAAAGCAAAAATCGGCATCTTATTCTATTACTGCAGATAACCCTCTGTCGATAAGAGCATCTTTAAATCCTTTCAATTCATCAAGTGCACCTGATTTTACGTTCGCCTTTCCTTTGAAGTGAATAAGAAATGCAAGTTGCTCAGCTTGAGCACTGGAATGGCTTAATACATATATGAAGGATTCAATTACCCATTCGAATGTATTATGATCGTCATTATATACAACTATAGATGAAGTATATCCGCTGAGGACTTCTTCTAACTCTTCATCAACTAATAATTCTTCTAATTGTTCTTCGATCATGTTTTGCATTATTTGCTATACAAAGGTAAAACTAAATACAACTAAAAAAATACTCTTTACCTAGGATTATAGTCTGAGTTTCTCTCAAAAAATGAAATTTACCAAATCTTGATTAAAAAATTCATAATTCCATCATACAGAAAACTCAATTTTATTAACAAAAACAAAACCAAAGTGTTTGTTTTCTAGTTTTTTAAACACAAACAAAACACTAATATTATCCAAACATGAGGTATTTAAGGTATGTATTGATACTTTTGCAAAAAATCTAGATCAACAGATAAATTTTATGCGTTAAAAATGGATAAATCAGTTAAAAGAGCATACCTGCAAATACACGTTGCAGTTTTACTTTTTGGTCTAACAGCCATATTAGGAGATCTTATTCAGGTATCGGCTTTATCTATTGTTTGGTGGAGAGTATTACTGACGTCAGCAAGTTTTCTTTTACTTGTAAACATCAAACACCTTAGAGCTATTCCAAGACCTGCGCTTATTCGATTGTTCGGTATTGGATCGCTAATTGCCTTACATTGGCTTACTTTCTATGGCTCAATAAAATATGCAAATGCTTCAGTCGCTTTAGTTTGTCTCGCTACTACCTCATTTTTAACCTCAATCTTAGAGCCGCTGATACTCAAGCAAAAGTTTAAACTCTACGAGTTACTGCTTGGATTAATAATTATACCTGGTATGTTGTTGATCGTAAGTGGGCTTCAAACAGATATGATGCTAGGGGTGTATATCGGTCTTACTTCTGCTTTATTGGCAACGATCTTTTCCATTTTAAATAAAAAATATATTGATCAGATAGAAACCAAATCCATGGCTTTGGTTGAAATGTTCGCAGCATTCTTAGCTATGAGTCTGATATTACCATTCTATTTTAAATACAGTTCAGAAGTACAATTCTGGATGAGTGGTAGCGATTGGATTTATATGATCATCCTTGTTTTAGGCTGTACTACGCTAGCCTTTTTACTCAATCTAAAGTCCCTAAAACACTTAAGCGCATTTACCTCCAATCTAATAATAAACCTTGAACCCGTTTATGGAATTCTTCTTGCGATGGTCATTCTCAATGAACACAAAGAATTAAATACGAACTTCTACATAGGTGTAGTGGTTATCCTTTCATCGGTATTTATGCATCCATTCCTGAAGAAAAAATTTGATAAATAATGGATTTGGATTTACTAACCAAGTATTGTGAGGGGCTATGTATTCCCAAGTCTGAGGTTCTTAAAGAACTTGAGCGTGAAACTAACCTCAAGACCCTCAAGCCAAGGATGATATCCGGTCATCTACAAGGTACCTTATTGCATTTATTAGTAAAGATTCACGGTAGCAAACGAATTCTTGAAATAGGAACATTCACTGGCTATGCTACTATTTGTATGGCATCTGCCCTCCCTGATGATGGGGAGTTAATAACTCTTGAAGCCAATGCAGAGCTTGAGTTTATTTCAGGAAAATACTTCGAGAAAGCCAATCTTACTAATAAGATTCATCAAAAATTTGGAGATGCTAAAGCTTTAGTAAAAGATCTAGATGGTGAATTTGACTTGGTGTTCATAGATGCTGGAAAAAAGGATAATGAATACTACTACGAAACCATTTTCCCACAGGTAAAGTCTGGTGGTCTAATACTGGTAGATAATGTACTCTGGTCCGGAAAGGTCCTAAATGACACAATGGATAAGCACACCAGGATCATTCATGACTTCAATGTTAAGATGTCCAAAGACCAACGAATAGAATCCTTATATTTACCATTGAGAGATGGTTTAGCATTGTTCAGGAAAAAGTAAACATGGGCGTAAAAAGGGTAAACAGAGCATCAATCGATGTATCGAAATGGAATGCGCTGATCAAGCAGTCACATAACTCCCTTCCATATGGATATGCATGGTATCTGGATGCTGTCAGTGAAAATTGGGAAGCCCTTATTCTAAATGATTATCAAGCAGTCTTACCACTTCCATTTGTAAAAAAAATGGGATTCAAATTATATGTTCAGCCATTATTTAATCAACAACTTGGGCCTTTTTCATTGGAACCTTTGAATGCTGAACAATTGACAGCTATTTCAAATGAACTTCCAACTAGTTCTCTATTCTTTAATTTAAACTTCTCGGAAGACCTTATTTCTATTGATGCTAATAAAAAATTCAATCCTAGTCGAAGAATAAATCAAATTATATCATTAGAAAAACCATTAGAAGAAATCGAACAAAACCTGAATCGATCCGTAAGAAGGAATGTAAAAGAAGGTTTATCAAACTTTGGGGATCTTCAAGAAATCCATGATCCAAAAGAAGTTATTGAATTCTATAGAGCAATGTTAAACGATAAGGTTGGATTAAGAGAGGGACATTATGATACTCTTCTTAAACTGTTTAACAAGGCTCTAGAAAACAAATCCGTAATATTTCATCAACTCAAGCATAAAGAAACAGATACATTAGTCTGCAATGGTGCAGTGATAGTTGACGAACACAGAATAATCAATCTATTTAGTGCTTCAAGTAAAAAGAAGATCTATAAAGGTGCAGCATCTACTTACATATATCTGCTTTTAACTAAATTTGCTGGCAAAAAGAAAATATTTGACTTTGAAGGTTCTGATATTCCAGGAATCAATAAATTTTTTACGAGTTTCGGAGCAACAACTACCTATTACTCTAATTTCCAAAGGATTCACCCTCTCCTAAAACTGGTTTATAAAGCCAAAGTGCACCTTAGGACTCGAAAAATCAAAGGGTAGATCATCTTCTTTTCCAACCGCAAGGCTTATCCCAAATATGCCACTCTGCACCTCAAAACTAAGCCCAAGACCTAAGCCCAAATAATCTGTAAACGATTTTCCTGACCAGAGTCTTCCCAAATCAGAAAAGGCGAATAAATAGGTATTCCGCTCAAGAATGTAACGAAATTCAAGTGTTTCAACCAAATAGGCATCTGCAAAAAGCAAGCCCTCGTTAAACCCTCTTAGATTGCTATTACCCCCTAGTATCCATTGCTCATTCCGCAAAATATCTCTTCCTGCATAAAGGAACGCTCCTCTGAAACCATTCTTAAATACTAAGCGCTTTGACAAGGGCAAATAAGTTGCAAGCTCCAATTCCTGCTTAAACAACAACCTATTATTCACTAAAGAATCTGCGTAGAGTTGGGCAAAATCAAAGTCTGGCTGTTCAGGGTCAGATAGTGCACTGATTACATTATTGGGCACAATGCGCTTCTGACTTAGCGTAATCTTTGTATCAAACTGGATACCCTTCCTTGGATTCAACACATAATCGACCTTTGCATAATCAATATTCAAGCCATAGTTCCTTGCTCTAGTATCTAAGGTGTTAGGTAAAATCTTTGATGCAATTAAATGATCCTGATTAAAGGAAAGCAGATTAGATTGTTCCCAACCATAAAACAATGATATGCGATTCGATCCCTTAAAATAAGAGGACAAGCCCAACTGCCCTTCAACGATATTAAAACTACTATCTCTCCTATTCTGATGCATCTCTGCTTCTACTCCAAAAGGTAGATTGAAAATATATGGAAACGATATGTTTAGATCCACGGTCTGTGTCTGGGCAAGTAAGCGCTCAAATTTAAAGCTTAAGAACTCCCCTTTACCCAACATATTTTGAGTGTTAATATCAGCCAAACCAGTAAGTGTGAGTCTCGCTCCTGGTAAACCACCAGAAGGAATTAATCCGAGTAATAAATTCATAGAACTCGACTTCTTCTGTTTAAGAAAAAGGGTGACAACGGCCTCTCCATCTTCAAAACTTAAACGGGCGGCTCTAGTCTGTTCTAAATAACTTAAATTCTTGAGTGTTTGGCTTAAATTCTGAATAGCTGAAAAATCAAAAACACTTCCTTGTGGGATACCAATCAGGTTCCCTAAAATAGCTGGACTGATCCCAATATCAAATTCATTTTCAACTTTGCCTATCACTATTAAAGGTCCCTTTTCAAAATCCAATCTTGATCTAAGGGTATCTCCTCTAATCCAAATATCAGTCAATTGAAAACTGGCAAATGGATAACCACTATTTGCAAAACCACTTATTATTTCTGAACGCCAGTTAAGTAAGTCAGTAGACGTCATAGGATCATCAGGAGGTAAGAGATCTGCTCTTTTTAATTGTGCCCCAGTTAAAGAATCAAGAACTGGATAGGCCCAATTGATCTTAGGACCTTGAAAAATATACAGGTGTGTTACGCCATCAATAATTTGAATAGAATCAATAGAAGCAGCAAGGTAGGATTGCTCTAGAAGCTCACTCAACACAATTGCCGCAAACGAATCAGCAGACATTTCCAAATAAGAACTATCAGTCCATTGTTGAACAAACACTGAATCCAATCCTTCAATCTGTATACGCGCTTGACTATAAGTAGTCATACTACTATACAGAAAGCAGAAAAGAAGTAAGTATTTCCCTAATTTTGTTTTTATTCGATTCATACTGGAAATGCAATTCACACTAAAGGTCTAAGTATTTCCTCATAATTACCATTGTTTTGGCTGGAATATACATTCACATACCATTTTGTAAACAAGCTTGTAATTACTGCAACTTCCATTTTTCTACGAATCTTAGCTATCGAAAAGAAATGGTAGACCGCATTTGTTCAGAAATTCAAAATCAAAAAGATTATCTTAATGGAGCCAACATTGAAACAATATACCTCGGCGGAGGAACCCCTTCTGTACTTTCTCCAAACGAGCTTGATCAAATATTTCAGCAGTTAGCAAATACCTTTAACATAAATACGGCAAGTGAAATCACTCTTGAGGCTAACCCCGATGATCTGAATGATAAATTCTTAGGGTACCTAAAAGACTATAGTCCTGTTAGCAGATTAAGTATAGGTATTCAGTCTTTCTTGGAGGAAGAACTAAAATTCATGAATCGGGCGCATAACGCAAAGGAAGCCTATTCATCTATCGATAAGGTAAGAAAATATGATTTCGAGGAGTTTAGTACAGACCTCATCTATGGCAGCCCATTGAGTAACCTTGAAAGTTGGGAAAAGAATCTGAATACCATGCTTGAACTTCAGGT